>JADLCG010000088.1 GCA_020847355.1 Anaerolineales bacterium
CGCTTGATATTGAGCGGCGACCTGCGCCAATTGCGCGTCTGCCCGCAAGCCCCACACGTCATTGATGATTTTAGCCCCCGCTTTGAGCGCTTCTTCCGCCACTTGAGCTTTGTAGGTGTCAATTGAAATTAAAACATTCGGGAAGTTTTTATGCAGGGCTTGAATCACTGGAATCACGCGGCGCAGTTCTTCTTCTGCTGAGATGGCGGCGGAACCTGGGCGCGTGGATTCTCCGCCTACGTCTAAAATATCCGCGCCGTTGGCGATGAATTCCTCCGCTTGTTTTAGGGCGTAATCTACTGCGTCAGTTTGGGCGAGCAAGCCATCCCCGGAGAATGAATCGGGAGTCACATTGAGGATGCCCATCACATAGGTGCGCGAGCCCCAATCAAACCTGAAGTTTCCGATTTGAAGCGTAGGGGATTTCATCAATTGGATTGGATTAAGAAAGTTGATCTAAGGGGCGCGCCAGCCAAGCCTCGGCTTCGTTGATGTCGGTGAAAATTTTCAAAGCGGAAGCCAAGCCGGTTTCAGCCAATGCCGCCACTTTGCGAATTCCGTCGGCGATGGCTTGATTGGCAACGACTACCGCCACGCGCACATTACGCGCAGAGGGATCGCTGTTAGCGTCCACCGCGAGGCGAATGGCAGATTCTGGAATTTCTTTGACGGCGCGTAAATCATAGAGATTGCGCGTGCGCCGATCCGAGCCGAGCAAATGTTCCAGCGCAAAAGTGTGCCAGTGCTGGATGGTGTTTTCAGAAAGGTCGGTGAAGGTCAAGGTCATGCCCCCATCGCCGCGACGGATGACGGAATAGCCGACTTTGGTTTCGGCGGTCCAGTTAAGGGGTTTTGATTCAGTCATAATAGTCTCCTCTAATTCCTACGTGCTAGGTAATTAAATGGATTATAACGCAGGCGCTCCCCTTTAACGAATGAGGCGCTATAATGCTGGGCATCCCGGGCGCTTAGCTCAGTTGGTTAGAGCACCTCGTTTACACCGAGGGGGTCGGGGGTTCGAGTCCCTCAGCGCCCACCTTTTTTTAGCCTATATGGGGGTTCGAGCGCTATAACTTTAATATTCCTTGCCTTCGCAGATATTATTGTTTGAACTCCTGACAAAGATCATCGAAAATCAATGACAGAATAGACTCCTTTCTAACGCGATATATACACGGCGCAAGTACAATAGCGTTATCAATCATCGAAAGGAGTTTACGTTATGTTTGAAAAACTTTTACTCGCTGTGGATGGTTCTGAACACGCTCTACACGCCACGCGCAAAGCCGCGGAATTGGCTCGGCGCATGGGGAGCCGCGAACTTTGCCTCGTGATCGCCTATGAAATGATCCCGCCATATCTGGGAGAGCCTAATTTACAATTTGCGATCAACAATCGCAAAAACTACGCCGAAGAGATTCGCGCTGGCGCGCTAAAAGAAATTGGCGATGTGCCATGTGAAATTCACACCGAAGTTGTCGAAGGCGATCCGGCGGAAATTATTATCAACCTAGCGACCTCGCGCAAAAGCGATCTGATTGTGATGGGTTCACGCGGTTTGGGGCGGCTGGCGGGTTTAGTCTTGGGCAGTACCAGTCAAAAAGTAGTTTCTCACGCGCCCTGCCCAGTCTTGATCGTTCGTTAGTTGATGAGCGGTTGGCGCAAAGCTAACCGCTCTGCCAGACTCAATAACCAAGACAGGTCTAAGCTTTTATTAGCGCTCTTGATTGATTTGAAAACGGGGGAGAAATGCCCAAGTGCAGGTATAATTTTAGTTGACCTGCGCTCTTTGCCTAACGGATTAGCACTTGCCCGCGAAGGGCAAAATCCAGGCTGATGCATTTGCTCATGCAAAAAAGAACCCTCTCATTTCGCTTGCTCTTGGCTTTTAGCGTCTGCGCCTTGCTTTGCGCGGGCGTCTTCGCTCCGCGTTGGGAAGCGGCGGAAGCGAGACCGTTAGCCGCATGTCCGGGCGGCACGATAGCAGAGTGGACTTTCTTAGGAGACGTCTCAACTCCATCAACGGGTATCGGGACATTTACAGGCGGAAGCGGGCTTAATCCTTCAGCGCCTCCCTATAATTTTGTCGGAGGAAACCCAGACCGCGCCATTACTTTTACAAATTGGGGAACTCCCGCGCTTGATCTTTCAGATTATATAGAACTTGAAGTTGATACAACCGGAAGAAGTTCCATCAATCTGCGCTTTGATTATCGAAGATCGCTAACTGGACCTACTTTGCTTCAGCTAAGTTATTCAATAGATGGCATAACTTTCACTGATTATGGTTCAACTATACCAGTTACGGCGCAAAATACTTGGTATACGGAAGATATTGACCTAAGTTCCATTTTAGTTTTAGACAATCAACCTACTGTGTTCTTTAGAATTTATGGGTATAACGCATCTGACGCTGGCGGAACGCTTAGATTTGACAACATCAATCTAACTGAAATTTGCGCTACGCCCACCCCAACCGATACGCTGACGCCTTCTCAAACTCTTACCCCAACTGATACGCTCACGCCTTCTCTGACTTTTACTCCTTCCTTAACTTTTACCGCCACCGAGACGCTAACGTCCACCACAACTCTCACGCCCTCCCAAACCTTAACTTCTACTCCTACTTCCGCTTGCGCGCTCTCGAATACAGCCACTCCGCTGGCGTTGGTGATCAATGAAGTCGCTTGGGCAGGCACGCGCGCCAGTTCCAGCGATGAATGGATCGAGCTTTACAATCCTCCGGGCGGAATTGGTTGCGTAATGCTCACGGGCTGGGTATTGAAAGCTGAGGACGGTTCGCCGCTGATCAACCTAGCCGGCACAATACCAGACGGCGGCTACTTCCTGTTGGAGCATAGCGAAAGCACAGTTTCAGATGTCCCCGCCGATCAACTCTATTCTAGTTCGCTTTCCAATAGCGGCGAAAAACTTTATTTGGAAAATAACGGCAATCGCATAGATACCGCCAATATTGACGGCGGCTCCTGGCCCGCAGGCGGCGGAACATATTACGCCAGCATGGAGCGGATCATGAATGGCGGCGTGATTACTGCCGATAGCCCAACTTCTTGGATCACTAATACCGGCGTGGTCAAAAACGGCTTGGATGCAAATTCAACTGCGATTTACGGCACGCCGCGCGCTAAAAATTGGGCGGCGCTCGTCACGCCAACGCCCAGCCGTAGCCCAACCCCCACGCGGACAAATACCAAAGCGCCAACTGCCGTGCCAGTCGGCAGACCGGTGATCAATGAATTTCTCCCGCGCCCGGGGTTTGACTGGAATCAAGACGGCAAGATTGACGTTTTTGACGAATTCATCGAAATCAAAAATCTCGGACCCGTCAATATCAACCTCAAAGACTGGAAGTTGGACGATGCGGAAAATTCCGGCTCAAGCCCATTCGTCTTGCCTGATCTTACGCTTAAGCCGGGCGAACGCGCCGTGTTTTACGGATTGAAAACCAACATCCTGCTCAGCGATGGCGGCGATGCTGTCCGTTTGTTAAACCCTAAAAACGTAGTCTATGATTCGTACACATATCCGATTGTGAAAATCAAAGATCAAGCTTGGTGCCGCTATCCAGATGGCAGAGATTGGTATGCGGATTGCGTGCCAACCCCTAACGAAAAGAATGCGCGCGAGGGAAGCCCGCCAGCTATGCCCGAAAGTTTCAACCCCGATCCGCTTGTCTGTAATTTGCCGGATACTCTGCCGCAGGCTTTCTTCCTTGCGGAGTGCGGCGGCTTTGGCGCAAACATTTGGCGGACAATGTATTGGGATGCGAAAGGCTGGGGCGCAAGGCTCTTCATTCCGCCGCAGACGAGCAAATGGGAATCTTTTGTGGAATAAAAAAGAACATCGTTAGATGTTCTTTTTTATTGTTTCTAATCTTCCGCCGCTTTAGCGACTTCATCCGCGTCAAAAACGACTTCGTCTTTGCCGGTTAATTTATCGTTCACTTTAGAGATGATCAAGCGTAAATGCCCCGGGTGCGCCACATAATCTAAATCATCGGCGGGGACTGCCAGCACGGGACATAAGGTGAAGTTCTCGATCCAAGATTCGTATAAGTTGTTGAGGTTTTGCAAATAATTTGGCAAAATCTTTCTTTCGTAATCGCGCCCGCGCGAGTTGATGCGATTGCTCAAAGTTTCGACGGAGGCGCGCAAGTAGATGACCAGATCCGGCGGCGGCAAAAATTGCACGGCAGTTTCATATAGCTCGCGATAGGTTTGATAATCGCGGTCGGCGATATTGCCCTGACGATATAAATTACGCGCGAAGATTTCCGCATCTTCATAGACGCTACGATCCTGCACGACAGAATTTGGGTGTTGGGCTAAATTGAAATGCGAGCGCAGGCGATGGGTCAAGAAAAAGACCTGCGAATGAAACGCCCAAGCCGACATATTGTGATAAAAATCTGAAAGATAGGGGTTTTCCGTAACCGGTTCGTAAAATGGGTCCCAATCCATTTCACTACATAGCATCTTCACCAACGTAGATTTGCCCACGCCAATATTGCCGGCAATTGCTACAAACTTTTTCATCTGTGCCTCACACAAGCAGTTTTTACTTACTGTGTGAATGATACTAAAGTTTCTTTAGTTGGCGGGTTATTTTAACGTTAAAAAATTAGGGCAGGCTGTGTGCCTGCCCTGCGGGATTTACTGCGGAATTTCTCCGGCGAGTTCCTTGTCAATCAACTGTGTGAAGTTGGCGAGCGGTTGCGCGCCGACAATTGCCAGCCCGTTGACGAAGAAAGTGGGCGTAGATTGAATTCCCAAATTGATTGAGAAATCCATATCCGCTTGGATGGAAGCGTCGTGCGCGCCGCTGGAAAGGCAAGCCGTAAATTTATCCACGTCTAAGTTGAGGTCTTTGGCGTATTGGATGTAAGTATCCGTAGTTAATGTTTCGCTACTGAAGAGCTTATCGTGATAATCCCAATATACGTTTTGGTCGTTCGCGCATAATGAAGCGACTGCCGCAGACATTGCGTCTGGATGAATTGAAGTTAATGGGAAGTTGCGATAGACGAAGCGAATTTTATTCGGGTAGGCGTCCAACAAAGCGCGATAAGTTTCTTCATGGAAGCGGCGGCAGAAGGGACATTGGAAATCGCTAAATTCGACGATGGTGATCGGCGCGTCTTCCGGACCGAAGGCAGGGTAGCCGTCTGTGGGGATTGTGTAGCGTTTATATTGCGGCGCAGTTTGCGATTCTGGCGCTTGTGCGGCGGCTGGCTGATTCGCTTGCGCGGCAACGGTTGTCGTTCCGCCGGAGTCTCTGCCCCAAGCCACGTAGCCCACGAGAATCCCAACGGCAAAAGCGAGGACGACCAGCGCAGAATAAAAGTGACTGCGTTTGAAGGTGACGTATTCTTCGGAATTTGAAGGTTCTTCCAACGCTTCAATTTCCTCTGATTCTAAAATTGGTTCGGTTTTTTTAGTTTTTGTAGCCATATTAAAATTATAACCTTTCTCAAAGAAAAAATAGAGCGGCGCTTATTTTTGGTTAATCTGGTTTTTGCGTCAGATTTGAGGATTTTCTTTTTTGGCTGAAAATTTACGAGCGGGGAAAGAGGCGCGCAGTCTCCGCACGGCGGGGATGCGTAAAATCAAAAATAAAATGGCGGTGAAGCCGTATAACGCCGGTTCAAGAATTTCGCCTTGCAGGGTGAAGAGATCGCCTTTTTTGCTCCAGAGGTAATGAAGCACAGCCAATAGGGCAATGAGATAAATTAGTTTGTGCAGGCGTTTCCAATTTTTGCCGAGGCGTTTTTTCCAAATATCAAATGATGTAATGCCTAAAGGTAGCAGGCAGAGGAGGGCAAGCGCGCCGACGATGAGGCGCGGTTTTTGAACGACATCCGGCAGAATGAGACTCCATGCCAGTCCGTAATCCAAGTTGACGTAAATGATGAAGTGAATAGTTGCATAGAGCAAGGCGTATAAGCCTAAAGTACGGCGGCGTTTGAGCGGTTCGCTCCACTTGAAGAGCGTGTTGATGGGCGTGCAGGCAAAAGCGAGGAAGAGCAGAGCAATTGCATGGCGTCCGGTGGCGCGTTCTAAATCCTGAATGGGGTTGGCGGAGAAGTTGTGTGTGAAAAACTTGAACAGCAAAAGAACGATGGACGACCAAGCGTAGAGATGGATGGCGATTTGTAAAAGCGTAAAACGGGGTTTCTGCATGAAGTTGATTCTAGTTGATCTTTGGCTTTGCGCTTTAATAATAAACGCTTAAATCCATGCCTTGATAAAGAGAAGCGACTTGCTCGGCATAGCCGTTGAAGGGCAAGGTGGGGCGGCGGCTAAATTCGCCAATGCGGCGCTCGGTGGCTTGCGACCAGCGCGGGTGCGGCACAGCCGGGTTGACGTTGGAATAGAAGCCGTATTCATTCGGGGCGGCGGTGTTCCAAAGCGTGCTGGGTTCTTTATCGGTCAGTTCAATTTTGACGATGGATTTGATGGACTTGAAACCATACTTCCACGGGACGACCAAACGAATCGGCGCGCCATCCTGATTGGGCAGAGGTTCGCCGTACAAGCCGGTGGCGAGCAAGGTCAGATCGTGCATGGCTTCGTCGAGACGCAAACCTTCTTGATAGGGCCAGACGTAAAACGGGCTGTTTTGACCTTTCATTTCATCTGGGCGGTAGACGGATTCAAAACGCACATATTTCGCGTCAGCGCTGGGTTCAACTTCGTTGAGCAAACTAGCTAGGGTGAAGCCCGTCCAGGGGACGACCATGCTCCACGCTTCCACGCAACGCAGGCGGTAGATCCGCTCTTCTTGCGTAAATTTTTTGAGCAGATCTTCAAGCGCGTAGGTCTTTGGTTTGTTGACCAATCCGCTAACTTCAACGCTCCAGGGTTTGGTTGTGAAACTCGCCGCGAGCGGAGCAACCGCTTCTTTATCCGTGCTGAATTCATAGAAGTTGTTGTAATTGGTAATATCGTTATACGGCGTAACGGAGTCGCCTAGTTCATCGGCGGCGGTTTCAATGGGCGCGGCGCGAGTCTCTAGCGCGGTTTGCGTGGCGCTCGGCGCGCAAGATGCTAAAGCCAAACTGCCGGCCGTCACTCCAGCCGCTTTGATGAAATCGCGACGCGAGAAATACACGGCTTTGGGCGTAATTTCAGAAGAAAGCACAGGGGTGGATTGCAGTTGTCTTTTCATTTTCAACTCCTAAACTCTACCGCTAAATGATCTACGGATAAAAGATGCCTCCATTGTAAAAAAACTTTCTTACAAAAAGATGATAGTTGCCTGAGAGCTTTGTTAAAGAAAACGGAAGCGTCTAAAGGAATGGGCTAAAGAGCCTTTCACCACAGAGAACGCAGAGTCCACAGAGAGATTTCAGAAAGATTTCTCCGTGTTCTTTGTGCGCTCTGTGGTTGAATCTTTTAAAAGCCCACAGAATTAGACGCTCCCAAGAAAATTAAGCGGTAGGGTAATCGCATTTGAAAATCTTGAAACCCAACCTTTGGTGATTTAGTTTCAGAATCCGCCAATCTTCGCGAATTCACACTAATCTTTCTAAAAAAATCGCGTAGATTGGCGCAGATTAGCGGATAAAAATCCAAATGCGATAGCCCTAACTAATCGGTCTTACCCAAAGCTACCGAAAGGTATAATCTTTTTATAGGTGAAATCGTGAGCCGAACGAATTCTAAGTTTTCAGCTTTTCTTTTGATTGCGGCGGGGCTGGCGCTGTTGGGCTGTTTGCTTTTCTTTGGCGGGAGATTTTTATATGGCTTGGGTCAAACGCTCGGCGCAGACCTGACCGTGTTAGCGCATGGCACGCCCACGAATTCCCCCGTTCCAAGCATCACGCCGACTATTGCTACGGCAACCATAACCATCACCAGCGGACCCAGCCCCACGCCGACTTTTTATTACAACATCCCCACTGCCACCGCAACCTTAATCCCGTGGACGACCTGCCCGGGAATTGTCATCTCCACCCGCGATACCGAGCAAGGCGATTTTTTACACATCCTGCGCTGTGAAGATAACTATGAATATGAAATTGGACCGCTCACCAAAGGCGCTTATGCCGTCTCGCCGGATAACCGTTATCTTGTTTACGCCGGAATAAACGGCTTGCTCTACGCCGCAAAAATTGGAGATACCACGCTCTACACCGTCATTAATTTGAAGAAGAAGGGTCCCTTTGTGGCTTTTCCTAAAAAAGTTGTGCCGGATTTTAAG
>JADLCG010000089.1 GCA_020847355.1 Anaerolineales bacterium
CCGCTTTCAGCCAATGCGCGGATATTTTCTTCCACCGGCGCGGACATCGTGATCAACTCCCATTCAAAATCTTTCAAATAGGGGGCGGGGTCAAAGTGACCAATTTCTTCATCAGACAGAACACAAACGCGCATGGGTTGCTCCTAGTTTTGATGAAGATATTATTCCATAAAATTGCGCGCTGACAAGATTTGCCGAACTTAAAATATCCAAAAAAGAGCCGTCCATCTGGACGGCTCTTGGCTACTTGGTTTCTGTCACTTTGCGAATACTGCGCGGCTGTTCGGTATTATAGCCTTTCGCCACAGTTAGGTGATGAGCGAAGAGTTGCGCGGGCAAAATATTGACCAGCGGCGTTAGCCATTCCGGCACGTCATTAGGAATAGCAATCGGAACTTGAGCCAAAGCCAGCGCGCGTTTATCATTTGAAATGACGACTAATTCCGCCAAAATATCGGAGCGTAATCTTTGGAGCATTTCTAACATCGAATTAAATACTTTGCCTTTAGAAGCGACGGCGAAGACCGGATAGCCCGACTCCACCATTGCGATTGGTCCGTGCGCAAAATCCGCCGAAGAGTACGGTTCGGCAATGATATAGGTGAGTTCTTTTAATTTCAACGCCCATTCAAAAGCTGTGGAGTAGTTATATCCCCGCCCCAAAACGACGGCTTGATCTATATAGCGGTAGCGCTGAACCGCTTCTTTGATGAGCGCATCCTGCTTTAAAACCTGTTTCATCCAAGCGGAAACTTTGCTTAACTCCACCCAATTCTTCTTATTGCCACTTAAAGCCGCGGAAAGCATCGCCACCGACATCAATTCAGTGGTATAGGTCTTCGTCGCGGCGACGGCTTTTTCCACTCCAGCTTGGATATCAATCACGAAGTCAGAAGCCTGCGCGAGCGGAGATTCGGAGACGTTGGTAATTGAAAGCGTCAAACAGCCCTGACGTTTACCTTCTTCCAAAACGCTGACGATATCCGGCGATTTCCCGGATTGCGAAATGCCGACCACTAGCGCATTTTTCAAGACCGGCGGTTTTTTGTAATACGTAAATAACGAGGGCGTCGCTAGAGCCAGCGGCAACCCGTTGAAAGCGCCAAGCAAGTAGTTTGCGTAACGTCCGGCGTTATCTGAAGTGCCGCGCGCCGCCAAGAAGACGTATTGAATATCTTGGGCGCGAATCTGCGCCGCGATTTGTTCGATATTTTTTTTCTGCAAGCCGAGCAGATCTTTAATGCGCTCAGGTTGTTCAAAAATTTCCGAAAGTAGGGTCATGTTAAAATTTTGCCTCAACCATTCCTGGAATAGATACCGGCAATTGTCCGGTCATTGGGTTGTGACCAAAGAGGGCTTTTGCCGCCGCCTGCATGGACGGTTCTAAAATGCTATAGGTGCAGAGATATGTCGAAACGTGCGGAACAGCCGCGAGGTCGTATGGGAGGCGCATGGCAACTACAATCAACGGGATATTTAGCCGCAGACTCTGATTAATTAAGTCCGCTTGTTTTCTCTCTGCATAAGCGTTGATCGTGCCAAAAATCAGCAGGTCGTATTTCTCTAGCTGTAAAAGCAAGTTGGCGATTTCATTTTCGCTTGGGGCAAAAGGAATGATAAATTCGTCCACGTTTGCGTGATATTGACGAATCGAATCGGCGAGTTTGGGCGTGATGTAAGAAGAAGTGTCGGCGGGGGTTAAATCCAACGGTTTGGGAATGATCACCGCAATTTTCTTTTGCGCTTCAAGTTTGAGCGGTAAAAGTTTGGCTTGATCGCGCACTAAAGTAATGGAACGCTCGGCGATTTTATTGGCGACTTGCAGATGCGCGGCGCTTTGTATGACGCTCAGATCTGGCGTGTTAGGAAATTGGGCAAGCCATTCTTTAAGGCGCAAAATGCGGCTGACTGATTTTTGAAGTTCGGCGCTAGGCAGATTTCCATTTTGCGCGCCTTGCAACAGGGATTCGTACACTCGCTTTTGATCTTCAGGATCGCTGGTGACGAGGAGCAAATCCGCGCCGGATTGGGCGGAGCGCAGAGCGTCCTCGCGCAATAACTCACCCTGACGAATTGCGCGCATATCTAATGCGTCGGTAATCACCACGCCTTGATACTTCAATTCGTCGCGCAGTAAATCAGTTAGGATTTTTTTGGAAAGCGTCGCCGGCGGAGCGTCTGGTCCATCAATGGAGGTGACGCCCAAGTGCGCGGTCATCATCATTTTTGCGTCCGCTTGAATGGCGGCGCGAAACGGAACTAATTCAACGGCGTGAAATCTTTCCAAGGAATGCGCAACCGTGCCAAAGCCATGATGCGAATCGCTGGCGGTATCGCCATGCCCGGGGAAATGCTTTACAGTCGCGGCTACGCCTTGGGATTGAATCCCTTCGATCATTGCGGCGGTTAATTCCGCGACTAAGTTTTGGTTTTCGCCAAACGAGCGCACGCCCACAACTGGGTTTTGCGGATTGATATTCACATCGGCGCACGGGGCGTAATTGACGTTAACGCCTAATGCGCGCATTTCGCGCCCGAGCACTTCGCCGGCTTCACGCGCCAATTCTGTGGAGCGCGCCGCGCCTAACGCCATGTTGCCCGGCAAAGGCGTGCCATCCCCAATTGCCATCAACTGCCCGCCTTCTTGATCGGCGGCGATCAGCAAGGCCGGGAGGTTGAGCGCCTGCGCTTGAGACTGCAACGCCTCATTCAACGCTCGAACCTGATTCGGCGAATCGATATTTAGATGCCGAAAAAGTGTGATTCCGCTCGGCTGATAATTCTTGAACGCCTGAATAATTTCCGGCGATAGCGTTTCTTTTCCGTGAAACGCAAATAACAATTTCTGACCAATCAACTGTTCGAGATTCACATTAACCTTTTAAGCCTGAAATCACAACGCTTTCAAGGATGTAGCGCTGGGCGACGAAGAACACGCCAATCAACGGGACGGTGGTCAAGACGGCGGCGGTCATAATTGTGGGCCAAGGCTGGGTAGTTTGATTGATGTTGTACAGCGTAGAGACATAGACCGGCAAAGTATATAAATCAATAGTTTGCAAATACATCAACGGAGTCAACAGGCTGTTCCACAAGCCGACAAATAAGAAGGTGGCAATGGTCGCCAGAGGAGCTTTGAGCAACGGCAGGATGATTTCCCACCAAACTTGCAAATGGGTGGCGCCATCCACAAAAGCGGATTCGTCCAATTCCTTTGGGATTTGCGCCATCGCCTGACGCAGTAAAAAGATCATCGCCGCGCCGCCGGCAAAATAGCCGGGAATCACGATTGGGTTGAAAGTGCCGATCCAATTCAGTTTATTGAAGAAGACATATTGCGGAACGATCAAAGCTTGCGCCGGAATCATCATCGTGGAAAGCATCAAAAAGAAGACGACGTTTCTACCGGGCCATTCGATCCGGCTAAAAGCGTACGAAACCGCCGCGATCGAAATCAGCGTGCCAAACATGGAAAGAGTTACATAAAAGACCGAGTTGAAATACGAGCGTAAAAAGTTCGTGTTGTGAAAAATATCAATGTAGGCTTGCAAAGTCGGCTGGTCGGGAATCCAAACGATGCCCGCAGAATTGGTTTCGGCAAGCGTCTTGAGCGAAGACGAAATCATCCAGAACAACGGGAAACTCATCAGCACGGTTGCGCCAGTTAGCAAAATATAAAGTACCGAGGCTTTAACTAAATATAAACTTTGTTTCATGCGCCGTTTCCTTAATATACGTCGTAAGTGACCCAGCGGTCTTGCAATTTAAACTGAATCACCGTCACGATCATAATAATCACCAACACCAGCCATGAAATTGCCGAGCCGTAACCAATTTCAAAATGGCTGAAAGTCTTCTGCCATAAATAGTAAACCATCGAAATCGTCGAAGAAACGATTGGCTGGTTATCTCGATATAAAACGAAGATCGGCTCAAAGATTTGCATGGAAGCGATCAGCCCGACCACCAGATTGTAAAAAAGGTAAGGCGTGAGGAGCGGGAAGGAGATCTTCCAAAATCTCTGCCAGCCGTTAGCCCCGTCCACCTCAGCCGATTCGTGCAGTTCTTTAGGGATGCTATTCAGCCCCGCCAAAAAGATTAACATCATCGTGCCGCAACCCCATACCATCAACATCACGACGGACATTTTCGTCCATAAGGGGCTTTGCACCCATAACGGCACGCGCACATCAGCCGGGAAGCCAGCCTCGATTACTTTATTCAATAAGTTATATTTTCCGGTGTTCAAGCCGAGGAAAAACGCCGCCACAACTTCCTGCGCGAAAATGAAGGCGCGATTAAGATAACCAAACGGCGGGAAAAAAGCGGATAATGCGCGGATAATTTGATTAATAATGCCCGTGCCGGTATTCAACATCAAGCGCCAACACAATAAAACGGCGGTGTTGAAACCTAAAATTACGGGTAAATAAAATGCCATACGAAAGAGTTTTTCGCCCCACATTTTTTGATTAAGTAAGACCGCCAAAAACAACGCCACCCCAATCTGAAGCGGCAAGCCGATCACGGTCAAATACAAGGTATTGATCAACGAAGCCCGAAAGGTCGTGTCCTTAAGTAAAAGTTCCGCGTAATTGCTTATGCCCACCCATTTGACCGGCGCAGAAGAGGCAATTCGATAGTCGGTAAAACTCCAATATAAGGAAAAGCCCAGGGGAATAAGCACAAAAATCAAAAAGCCGACAATCCACGGCGCCGCAAAGAAATAACCGGCAAATGTATTTTGCTGGATTTTTGGAGTCGCGCCTCTGAGCTGAACCACAACGCGAGCCAGCGCTCCCAAACCGTAGCTACTCGCTATGATAAAAATCACCGTGAGAACCGCAATCACAGATACATTCAAATATGGATTAGTTGGCATAATTTCATCCTATCAATGTTGTAGGAACACAGCGATTTATTAACTTTAGAGCCGATCAACTGTGTTCCTACAATTTTACTCAAAATCTACGAACAAAAACATCAGGCTTATTATTTGCCCAAAGCGGCAATATATTGTTCCTGAATGGTGGCATTCACCTCTTCCGGAGTCAATTCTTCGGTGACGAGTTTGCCGAGCGCATCTTGCATGATGGTGGAAAGTTTAGCCGATTCAAAGATACCAGCGAAACCAACGCCGTATTGAGAAGCCAATTCGGCTTCGCGTTTTAATTGTGGGGAGTCGGTCACGTAACCATATTGAGAATCGTTACGAGCGGGGATCAAGCTCATCGTGGAGTTCCACTTGTTGTTGGCTTCCTTGCTGAAAGCAAGTTTCAACCATTCAGCGGCGAGTTCTTTGTTGGGGCTGTAATCCGCAACGGCTAACCAGTCGTTGAACGCTAAAACAACCGGCTTGCTGTTGGGGAAGTTAGCGGGATCGCCATAGAAAGGATCAATGGTGATGTTGTCCCAGATCGGGCGATCGAAGGCAGGAGCGGCCCAACCGGAGTGAGCTAAACAAACGCCGCCGTTGTCTTTTTGAGTGGCGTCGTCCTTGTCAATCACCGAGCCTTGACCAGCGGGTAAAGAGCCAACCGCATTGGCGGCAGGTCCGTAGGTGGCTTGGCGCATCTTGAGGATGTATTCGGTGGTCGCTAAAGCTTCAGGTGAATCGAAGTTCGGGGTGCCGTCGGCTTTGTAGAGTTGACCGCCCAAGGAGTAGTACACCAAGAGCCAGAATTGCCAATCAGCCATCGAGCCGGAATCAACCGGGATCAAAGCTTGTTGAGAAAGGGAGTTGGTCGCGGAATCAATCTTGGTCAATTGGGTGGCGAATTTTTCCCATTCAGCGAAATCTTTCGGGGTGCCGGTGGTCCAGCCGCCAGCTTCCATCAAGTCGGTGCGGCAGAA
>JADLCG010000090.1 GCA_020847355.1 Anaerolineales bacterium
AGGCTGTTCGTTAAATCCGCTGGATGTGTCTTCGCGCAGGTTATCAAACATAAGCTCCTCTTTTTCTATGGCTTTAATTTTATCACGCGCTTGGGCGTAGGCTGACGTCTCCGTAGCGGATTGTAAGCCGATTGCCATTTACGCTTTGCAGGCTTAAACTTCCGTCATTTTCCAAACCGAGCAGTTTTCCGTGAGTTATTTCATCCGACTGGGCGATGATTTGAACTTCTTCGTTTTGATAGGCAAGGCGTTCTGCCCAAGCGTTGAGGAATTGCGCGCTGGCGATTTGCGGAAGCCGCGCAATGAAGCTTGCCAGAACTTCGCGCAGAAATTCTTCGCGGTTTGCCGCTTTTCCTAACGCGCTTTCTAAACTGGTTGCGGGGAAGTTTAGCGCTTCAGCGGGCGGCAGCGCTTCTTTGGTAAAGTTGACGCCCATGCCAACTATTACAGCGCGGGCGGTCGCTCCATCCCAAAGCGTTTCGACTAAAATGCCCGCTACTTTTTTGTTGTTTAGCAGAATATCGTTGGGCCATTTGATTTGGGGAGCGAGCCCAAGTTTGAGACAGGCATCTGTTATTGCAAGCGCACCCAGCCCAACGGTCCGGGAGAGCGGCGTATTTTCCTCTGGGCGAAGAATGACGCTCAAGGCGAGAGCCGTCCCTTTGGGGGTGAGCCATTTTCTATTCAGTCTACCGCGTCCGGCGGTTTGTTCATCCGCAATGACGATTGATAAATGCGGCGCGTTCTGATTTGCCCATTCGATGGCAAGATCGTTGGTCGAGCCGACTGAATCAAAATAGCGCATTTCGCCTAGGGCTAGGCTTTCTAATAATTTGAGATTCATACGCGAAATTTATTGAACAATTTGATACGGGTTGACGTTTGAGCCGCCAATGCGGACTTCAAAATGTAAGTGTGCGCCGAAGGAATTGCCCGTATTGCCAGCCGCGCCAATCACCGTGCCTTGCCCAACCGGCATACAAACTGAAACATTGTAGGAGCTTAAGTGGGCGTAAACGGTGACATAGCCGTTGCCGTGATCAATTTGAACGACATTGCCGTAGCCATAGTTCCAGCCGCCTTGCGCCATAGTGACAATGCCGGCGCCCGCCGCATAGACAGGGTCGCCTTCGTTGGCTTGAATATCCAAACCGAGATGGCTGGGGCTATAACCATTACCGGAGATGTTGTGCGAATTTGCGGGCCAACCAAAGCCGGAGGCGACTGGTCCGCCGCCGCAGATGTTGGTGGCGTTGCTTCCGCCTGTGCCGGTGTTGGCGCCGCGTCCGGCGGTTTGTAAATCCTGCGCCCAATTGCGTAGTTCGCGCGTGCCGCCCGGCACCATCACTAAAGCGCCAGCCAACACTTGCGGGTTAGTTAAGTCAATATTGTTGCCGATGAAATCAATGATATCTTCCGGGTTCGCGTCGAACTTTTCGGCGACTGATTCAAACGTATCGCCGTCTTTCCATTTGTAATAAATGCCGTCCACCGGCGGGATGGTCAATTCTGTGCCGGGTTTGATGTTGTGCGGGTTATCGTCTAAATCGTTGTTGGCAAAGAGGATGGTTTCGGTATCTATCTTGAAATTTTCGGCAATCGAGAGCATGGCGTCGCCGCGCGAAACGCGATAGATGATTGGTTTGGAGCGCGGACGTTCCGGGATTAACGTCTTGAGTTGCAAATCGCGGATGATGAATTCGCCGCCGCCGCCATCTTCGCTGATATGTGGTCCGCCGACGAGGGGCACAGTCCCACTTCCGGACTCGGCAGTGGGTTGAGGTTGAAGCGTAACTTGCGAACTGCGCGTGTCTTTATAAATCCAGGTTGAAATTAACAACGCCGCCACAATCAGTAAAGTCACTCCCCAGCTAATGACGGTGAAGCGATCAACCTTCTTTTTGCTTTTACGAGGCGTTGTAACCGGCTCGTTAGAGGCGGGAGTTTCCGCTGGCGCTTTTGTTTTTTTGCGCAAGCGCGCGCCTAAAGCGGAGAAGAAAACGCGGATTTTTTCGAGATGTTTGTGCATACGTTAATTGTAAAGGATTTGGAGAATGTTTGCTACGCGTCCTTGGTGAGATTCTCCAAAAATTCCATGTTGTTTTTAGCTTTTTCCATGCGCGTAATAATAGCTTCCGTAGCGACGGCATTATCCATGCCTGCGCCGCCGGGCGGAGGGCTGATCATCTGTACGAACATGCGGCGCATGAGCCAAACGCTTTTGAGGAGGTCTGGTCCGAGCAGGAGGTCTTCGCGGCGCGTGGAAGAACGCTCAATATCCACAGCCGGATAAATGCGGCGTTCTTGGAGTTTGCGCGAGAGGTGCAATTCCATATTGCCGGTGCCTTTGAATTCTTCATAAACCACATCGTCTAAACGGGAGCCGGTATCTACTAAACAAGTGGCGATGATCGTCAACGAACCGCCGTCTTCTACATTTCTGGCGGCGCCGAAGAATCTCTTTGGCGGGTACAAAGCGGAAGGATCCATACCGCCGGAGAGCGTTCTGCCAGACGGGTTGACGACCAAGTTGTAGGCTCGCGCGAGGCGCGTAATCGAATCCATCAAAATCACCACGTGCCGACCAATTTCCACCAGCCGTTTGGCGCGTTCCAGCGCTAATTCCGCCGTGCGCACATGCGAGGTGACCGGCTCGTCAAATGTGGAAGCGACCACTTCAGCGTCCACCGAACGATCCATATCGGTCACTTCTTCCGGCCTTTCGCCGATCAAAGCGATGATCAAATGTACGTCTGGATATTTGGTTGAGATTGAATTGGCGATTTGTTTGAGGATAGTGGTTTTCCCCGCTTTAGGCGGCGAGACGATCAAGCCGCGTTGACCGCGCCCGATGGGCGCAATTAAGTTGATCAAACGCGGCGCCAGCGAAGCGTGATCTATTTCAAGGTCAAAACGTTTTTCGGGGAAGATGGGCGTGAGCGTTTCAAAGGTGGTGCGGCGCGAGGCTTCTTCAGGGTCTAAGCCGTTGATCGATTCGACTTTGAGCAAGCCGAAGTGTCTTTCGCTTTCGCGCGGCGGGCGGACTTGACCAATCACCAAATCTCCGGCGCGCAGATCGTACCGGCGGAGTTGAGCTTGCGATACATACACATCCTGATCGCTGATGCGGTAATTGGTGGCGCGTAAAAAGCCAATTCCTTCGCTCATAATTTCCAGCACGCCGCCGCGTAGCTCGATGCCCTCTTTTTGGGCTTCGGCTTCGCGGATCATCATGGCGAGGGTTTCTTTCTTAAGCCGGTTGGCATTCGGGATGCTTAACGTCTTTGCCATGGCGCGCAGTTTGGATAGCGATTGATTCTCTAACTCAAGAATTTTCATGTTGGGGGTCTCTTATTGAAAAAATGGAATGAAATGCGAAAAAACCAGTCCCCACTAAATGGGCTGGCGAGTTTCCTTTAAGATTGTGTTTGAATAGTTGGGGCTTGTTTCAAAGTTATCAGACGCTTTCCGCACAGGATATGTATGCGGCGTTTCTAGAAAATAGGTTATCAAACATCAGGGGGTAGTTCTATTATAGCGCTCCCGTTTGAGAGTTGCAAGCAAGAATCTGAAGAGAAAGTGTCTAAAGGAATGGGCTAAAGAGCCTTTTGCCACAGAGAGCGCAGAGTCCACAGAGAGATTTCAGAAGGGATTCTCTAGGGTTTCTCTGTGTTTTTTTGTGCGCTCTGTGGTTAAATCTTTTAAAAGCCTACAGAATTAGACACTCCCTCTGAAAAGAAAGTGAGATTTTTCAAGTTCATTAGGTCTTTGGTAAATCTGCCGATTGGATGCGATATAATCGCCAGAAAATAAATCCCGAGGTTCTTTGATGATTAATCCTGTAATTTTTTCTTTTAATATCTTTGGCTTGCCAATCACCTTGCGCTGGTATGGCGTATTGGTGATGTTCGGCGCGATCGCCGCCGCCTGGTGGACGGAACGAGAATTACGCCGCCGCGGCGAAAACGGCGAAATTGTTTGGGATGCGATGGTTTGGGTTTTGCCGATTGGCATTATTGGCGCGCGTTTGTGGTATGTGGTCAATAACATTTTAGGCGGCAGTACATATTATTTGGATGACCCGATCAAAATTATCAACATCCCTGAAGGCGGCTTGCATATCTTCGGCGGCTTTCTATTTGGCGCGATCACTTTATATTTTTTCCTACGCAAAAACAATTTAGACCCATGGCTCTTTTTAGATTCAATCGCGCCGGCTATTTTGTTAGGGCAGGCGCTCGCCAGACCCGCAAACTTTATTAACCAAGAATTATACGGACCGCCCACCAAACTTCCCTGGGGCATCCCAATTGAAATGACTCATCGACTCCCGCAATATGCAGACTTGAATCTATTCCCCGATTCGACTCGTTTCCATCCCACCTTCGCCTATGAAATGATCCTCAATATTTTGATCGTCCTCTTCCTTTGGTGGCTTTCGCGCCGCTACGAAGAAGAATTGAAGCCGGGCGGCTTATTTAGCGCTTGGTTACTGCTGGCGGGTCTTTCCCGCTCCTTCATCGAATTCTTCCGCCCAGATCAACCGCGCATCGGCGAGACGTTCGTCAGCTATACCATGCTGGTTTCTTTTATCATGGCGCTGGTAGGCTTGGCGCTGTTGCTCGCCCGCTACGGGAAGTTAAAATTAGCTTGGGCTGAAAATTGGGAAGAAGAATATCACGTCAAGCCAGTGGAAGCGAAACCCGCCACATCCCGCGCTCGATCTGCTCCTGCTCAACTGGCAGTTTCTTCCGCTGATGAAGACGCCGCCGAAGAAGAACCAGCGGATACAGAAGCGGCTCCGCTTAAGCCTAAGCGCAAACCAGCCGTGAAGAAAGCTCCGGCGGCGAAACCTGCCGCCAAGAAAGCTCCGGCAAAGAAGGCAGACACGACAACAAAGCGCAAGAAATAAATAAAAGAGAGAGAAGCGCGCTTCTCTCTCTTTTTATCTCCTAAAGAGTTCTTGCAAAAATTAACGGACTTCCACTTTTTCTCGAAGCGCAGGTTCTTCTCTGGTTTCAAATTCAAAGCGCTCAAAAATATCCGCATACATTTTGACAATTTGTTCGCGGCTTAAACCCATCTCTTCATAAGAATAGACATGATCGCTGTTGAAAGAGAGCGTTTCTTTTACGGCTTGATCAATGATCACCGGCAGACCGGGTTTATCCGGATAGCCGAACTGCTCATAGAAGGCGCGGATGACCGTTTCCGGGCGTTGGATCAAATCGTCGTATTTCATGATCAGGTGTCGGGGAGAAGGGTGCGCGTCCAAATAGCGGAGCGGGTGCCGATACCAATGTTGCGTCATGTCGAGGATTTCATCCATGTAGAAGAAACCTTCGCCCGGGTCGGTGAATTGACGCCGCGCATAATTGATCCACGAAATGGTTGAAGGGAGCATATCCAGCGGGTTGCGCGCGAGGTAGATGATGCGGGCTTCGGGAAAGAATTCGGCGAGCGTTTCGATCTTGGCGCTGAATGCCGGATTCTTGGCGACAAAATATTTTTTTCCGGTGGCGTACATGTGGCGTTGAATCATGGAGCGGTAAAAGGTCATGATTCGTTTTTTGTGTTCCGGGCTGAGCGCTTCGTCAAAGTGTTGATAGTTGGGATATTCATCCATGAAAGGGAAGAGGAAGGTGACGAAGTAACCGTCCCAAATGTGCAGGTGAATATTTTCGTCCTCTTCCGGCTGAAAGAAAGAGATCGGATGAATTTTTATTTTGCCGAGCGTGGCGGCGTCAAACTTATAGAGCAGGTTGTGCAAAGTTCGGTTGAAATATTTTTTATCTAACTTGGCGATGAATTGCGTAATTTTCTTTTGCGTTACGGATGGGGTGAGATAAATATCCCAAGTGGTGAGGCTGGTGAAAGTTTCCGCATCGCGGGATAGTAAACGGTGCAAAAAAGTAGAACCGCTCCGTAAGTTGCCAAGAATGAACAGCGGCTTTTCGATGGGATGATTTTTATAAGCGGGGAAGAGAATATCATCCAGCGCGAAGCACAGCCAGTGCATCAGACCGCCCAGGGGCCAGACGGCATAAAAAATAATCAGAAAGAAGAGGCGTTTTTTTGTGAGGCGGGCGGTGGTGTTTTTGGAATCAAAGAACGAGCGGTAAAACGTGCGCCAAAAGAGGCGGAGGTTATATTTCATTGACGGCGTGTGTCCTTGCAAAGTAGGGTACATTCAAAAAAAGGCGCTGTCGCCTTTTCTAGGATTCTATCACTAATTATTTTCGCACGGGCTTTTGATTTTCCTGCGGAGCGCCTAAAGATGAAGCGCTTGAGTCGAGTCGTCTCGCCGCTCAAAGATATAATAGCCGTTGCGAGTAAGCGCTTTTTATTGGAGGCGGGAGTGTCTAATTCTGTGGGCTTTTAAAAGATTTAGCCACAGAGCGCACAAAGAACACGGAGAAACCCTTCTGAAATCTCTCTGTGGACTCTGCGTTCTCTGTGGTGAAAGGCTCTTTAGCCCATTCCTTTAGATACTTCCTTAGAGGCTAAAATGGACGGTCTCTTGACTTAGGAATGTTTGGAGACTCTTGTCCCGCCGTTGTGTGATGGCGTAATCGTAGCTTGTAAAAAATAATAGACTAGAAGAGGACTGATGACCAATTTTGATTTACTCCCCGATCGTCGTAAGAATATCATGTTCACCAAGTGGACGGCATATCCGCAAGACGTTTTGCCAATGTGGGTGGCGGATATGGACTTCTCGGCGCCCAAGCCGATTTTAGTCACGTTACAAAAACAAATTGAGCATGGCGTGTTGGGCTACGAAATGCCCGCCCAGACTTTGAAAGAAACCGTCGCCGCGCGGATGGACGCCCTGTACGCTTGGAAAGTGAAGCCTGAAGCGGTCGTGGCTGTGACCGGCATCGTCAGCGGGTTTTCTGTGGCGGCGCGGGCGTTTGCTTCGCCTAAAAAAGGCATTGCCATTCAAACGCCGGTGTATAACGAATTCCATGAAGTGAAAAACAATCTCGGCATTCCGCAAATTGACATTCCGCTGACCAAGAAGATTAACGATAATATCTTGAGTTACGAAATTGATTGGGATGTATTTGAAAAACAGGTGAAGCAAGCGGGGATATTCCTTTTGTGCAACCCGCATAACCCGCTGGGAATTATTTTCAACAAAGCCGAGTTGATGCGTATGGCTGAGATTTGTATTCGCCATAAAACGCTGATCGTCTCGGACGAAATTCATTCGGAGTTATTGCTCGGCGGGAATAAATTCACGCCGATTGCGAAATTGTCGCGCGAAATTGAAAAGCATGTAATTACCCTGATCGCCCCCTCAAAGACCTTCAACATCCCGGGTTTATTTTGCGGGTTTGCAATCATCCCCAATAAAGCTTTGCGCGAGCGTTATGAAGCGGAAGTGAATAAACTGCGCCTGCATGTGAGCAGTTTGGGTCTGCACGCCGCCAATACCGCATTCTCAGGTAAGTGTGATCTATGGCTACGAGACTTGAAAAAATATTTGACGGATAATCGCGATTTCTTGACCGGCTATGTGACTGAACACATGCCCGCAGTGCGCCTGACGATTCCAGACGCAACTTACTTAGTCTGGCTCGATTTTACGCAAACGGACATTCACGGCTCGCCTTATGAATTCTTCTTGAAAAATGCAAAGGTGGCAGTGAGCGAAGGTAAAATTTTTGGTAAAGCAGGCGCGGGGCATATCCGCCTGAATTTTGGAACTTCGCGCGCATTGCTCAAACGCGGCTTGGATCGGCTCAACAAAGCCCTGCATTCAATTTAAAATAAAAAGACGGATGGAATATCTCCATCCGTCGAAATTGTATTTCCGGGAGAGCGCCGGTCTTACTGCCTCTGTGTTTCGTATGACGAACGTCTGAACTCAAAGCATGAAACTTTGTTCAGGTTAGGGCATTTCAGCCTCTCCCTTGGAATGTTCGTTGTCAGGCGGATTATCTATCACAACCTCCTTTCTGTACTTGTATATTTAGTATATAACGAATAATTTTTTTTACATTAAAAAAGGTTGTTAATTTTGTAATTTCTTTTAGCGCTTATTTCTATATGTAATCGGATACAAAGGCAAAAGCCAAATCAAATACCAAAAACCTGCATATTGACGCATTAATTTTTGGGCGCGGCGCAGTGTGGCGCGGTTATATTCCAACGGCAAAGTTAGCAATTCTTCCAAAATCGGCGAAAGATTTCTGCCGCTCAAGCGTTTATACAAACGAAATTCATATTGCCAAGCGTCCAATTCGCCATATACCGAAAGCGCAACAGCGAAGCCTTGTTGTAAGTGCCTAACCTCATGCACAAATAATGTGATGGCTCTAAGATTACTCTCGGTTAAAGTAGATTCTTGCGTGTAGTGGTAAGCGTTCAAATAGATTTTTCGATTCAACGTCCAAAATGCGCCGACGCTTTTGTTCGCGCGTTTGATGCCGATTTTGATTTTATTTTTGCGGACAAATTCCGCCGCCGCTTTCCCCTCTGAAGAAGAGTCCTCGACCCGCGCCAGATACTTCTCTAGCCATTCGCTCTCCGCCAGATTCATTGGGCTTCCCGCTCGATAATGTTCCGCAAAGCGCCAACTAAAGGCTCAAGCCCAGATTTTTCAATTGTTATATCGTCCACTTGCGCTGAAAAATTCTCGCCCTTGCCGGTAATTTGAATATCATAGATAAAGCAATCCGCGCAACCGTGCGGCTCAAGGCTTTGAGAAAATTCAGTTGAATTAACGAGGCGCGTCAATTTTTCAAGTTCGGCTGGCGAAAGTTGTCCGGTGAAAGTTGCGCCGCTTCGATCGTCTCGAACTGTGTATTTCCCATTTGCGATTACTTCGATGAAATAAGATACTCCGGCAATCCCGCCTGAATGCGTCATGGCGATGGACCAAGCGTCAGTGAGTTGCGGTAAATTCACGCTTTTTGAATCTGCGGTTGTATTGCAGGCGGCGAGTAGTAGGATGAACAGAACTGAATGGACGATGATTTTTTTCAACGCTTTACTCCTGTGTTAATAAAAGCATATCAAAAAAGAGACGGGTTGACAATAAATTAAGTTCCCGAAAGTTAGATAGTTCCTGAGAGGTCAATCAGGTAAAATTTGAAGCGGAGAATTTATGCGAGAAGTAGCGATTTTAGGCATTGGTCAAACGAAGATAGACGAACATTGGGAAAAATCCCTGCGCGAGATTGGCGGAGAAGCCGCTTTTGCCGCCCTGCAAGACGCCGGCTTAGAAAAAGTAGATGCGTTATATGTCGGCAATATGCTGGCTCCTATAATTAGCGGACAAAATCAATTAGGAACTTTTTTGAGCGATTGGATCGGACTCTGGAAACAGGAAGCCGTGAAGATCGAAGCCGCTTGCGGCTCAGGCGCGGCGGCGTTTCGTTCCGCGTTGATGGCGGTTGCCTCCGGCGAGACAGATTCTGCGCTGGTAGTTGGCATCGAAAAAATGACGGATAAAGCCGGGCGCGATGTCACTGCCTCGTTAGCCACTGCCGCCGATGCGGATTATGAAGTCGAGCAGGGCATTTCTTTCGTTGGGATTAATGCTTTAGTGATGCGGCGCTATATGCACGAATACGGCTGGAAGCACGAAGACTTTGCGCCTTTTTCAATCAATGCGCACGCCAACGCCGTGCATAACCCGTATGCGCGTTTACACGAGAAAATTAACGCCGAAAAATTTGAGAAATCATCAATGGTTTCCACGCCGATCAACTTGTTGGATGCCTCGCCAACTGGCGATGGGGCGGCGGCGGCGGTCATCGTCCCGGCTGAAAAAGCGAGGCGTAAGCCCAAAGTGATTGTCTCCGCTTCGGCGGCGGCGACAGATACGATCGCCGTGCATTCCCGCAAAGACCCTTTATTTTTGAAAGCGGCTTACGAATCCGCAAAGCGCGCTTATCAAATGGCGGGCGTGACCGCGCAAGAAATTGACGTATTTGAATTGCATGATGCTTTTTCAATTATGGCGGCGCTATCTTTAGAAGCGTGCGGTTTTGCAGAAAGAGGCAAAGGCGTGCGCCTCGGTTTGGAGAACGAGATCAGCCTGCAGGGGAGAGTCCCGATCTGCACGCGCGGCGGATTGAAAGCGCGAGGTCATCCTGTGGGGGCGACGGGCATGTATCAAATTGTGGAAATCGTCCAGCAGTTGCGCGGCGAGTGTGAAAAGACGCAAGTGGCGGGAGCAAGAATCGGCATGGCTCAAAATATCGGCGGCTCCGGCGCAACGGTTTTCACGCATATCCTAAAATCCGAA
>JADLCG010000091.1 GCA_020847355.1 Anaerolineales bacterium
AAGACCGGCGTGTTCACCGGCGGATACGCCATTAACCCAGCCACGCAAAAACGCATTCCAATTTGGATCGCGGATTATGTGTTGATGTCTTACGGCACGGGCGCGATCATGGCTGTGCCGGCGCACGATGAACGCGACTTCGCCTTTGCGAAAAAATACGACTTGCCCATCGTGCCTGTGATTCGGCCGGAGAATCAGCCGGAAGCGCAAATACTGGATTCCGCTTATGTGGGCGCGGGCGTGATGATCAACTCCGGCGTTTTAGACGGCGTATCAGTCAACGCTGAAAAAGGCAGGAAAAACCCAAGCATTGCCCAAGCGATTGATTGGTTGCAAGCGCAAGGCGTGGGCAAAGAATCGGTGAATTACCGCTATCGGGATTGGCTGATCAGCCGTCAGCGTTATTGGGGTTCGCCCATTCCAATGATCTATTGCGAAACGCACGGCTGGAATCCTGTGCCGGAAGATCAATTGCCGGTTTTACTTCCAGAAGACGTGGAGTGGAAGCCAACCGGCGAAAGCCCATTGAAACTGCATCCCACTTGGAAGCATACAACCTGTCCGCTCTGCGGCGGAGCCGCCATCCGCGAGACGGATACGATGGATACGTTCATGTGTTCATCTTGGTATCACTTACGTTATTTATCGCCAAAGTATGACAAAGCGCCGTTTGACGACGCTGAATATAACTATTGGATGCCGGTAGATACTTACACCGGCGGCATTGAACACGCCACCATGCACTTGTTATACACGCGCTTCTTCCATAAAGCTTTGCGCGATATCGGCATTGTGGAAGGCAACGAACCAATGTTGCAATTGAGAAATCAGGGCATGGTGCTGGGCGAAGATAACGAGAAGATGTCGAAGAGCCGCGGCAATGTAGTGGCGCCGGATGCTTTGGTGAATAGATATGGAGCGGATACCGTCCGCGCTTACTTGATGTTTTTTGCGCGTTGGGAAATGGGCGCGCCGTGGGATTCGCAGGGGATCGAAGGTTCGGCGCGTTGGGTGCGCCGCGTTTGGACCTTATTAACAGATAGCGAAACCAATCGGCAGGTTGAGGCGGATGCCGAAGCGAAAAAGAATCTGCGCCGTAAAGTTCACCAAACGTTAAAGCGCATCACGCATGACTTTGAGTCTTTTGAATTCAACACGATCATCTCCTCGCTGATGGAATTGCTCAACGAGATGTACAAAGCGCGAGAAGCCGGTTTAGCCGGAAGCGCGGAGTGGCATGAAGCCATTGAAATCTATTTGAAGATGATGGCGCCAATTGCGCCGCACATTACCGAAGAATTATGGAGTCAATTAGGCAAGCCCTATTCTATTCATCAGCAAGCCTGGCCCCCAGTGGATGAAGCCGCCGCCAAAGACGATACGCTGGAAATTCCGGTGCAGATCAATGGCAAAGTCCGCGATAAGGTCAGAGTTCCAGCGGAGGCGAGCGAAGACCAAATCCGCGCCGCCGCTTTAGCTTCGGAAGTCCTCCAAAAACATTTGGAAGGCAAAGAGCCAAAGAAAGTAATTGTGGCAAAAGGCAAACTAGTCAGCATTGTGATTTAGAAAAAGTATAAAAAAACTCGCCAAGAGAAAAGCTTGGCGAGTTTTTTATTTCCGAATCAGATACAATTGTCAAATCAAATTACAGTCAGAGGAACAATGCCAAAGAAGACAACTCAAAAACATCTACCGTTTGATTCAGAAATTGACGCGCCCGCGATCGAATCGGCAGTTCTACACATGCTCAAAGCCTTTGGCGAAAACCCGAAACGCGAAGGCTTGCAAAATACGCCCAAGCGCGTGGCGCGGATGTATTCCGAGTTGTTGAGCGGCTATCGCGAAGACCCCGTCAAATTAATCAACAACGCTTTATTCACCGTAGATTATGACGACATGGTCATCGTCCGCGATATTGAATTTTACAGTTTGTGCGAACATCACATGCTTCCGTTCATTGGGCGGGCGCACGTCGCTTATATTCCGCGCGGCAAGGTGATCGGCTTATCTAAAATCCCGCGCATGGTGGATCTCTTCGCCCGCCGCTTACAAGTTCAGGAACGCATGACGCGCCAGATCGCCGATTTCATAGACGCATTACTCAAACCGCAGGGCGTGGCGGTGGTCGTCGAAGCATTGCACATGTGTTCGATGATGCGCGGCGTAAAAAAACATGACGCGCGAATGACGACCTCCACCATGCTGGGTTCATTCCGCAACCGGTCGGCTACCCGCCAAGAATTTCTAGATAACATCAGTCGCGGCGCCGGACCTTTGAAGATTTAAAACCAGCGGTAGAATATGCCCCATGCACAATAAAATCAAATCATCTCTGCTCGCGTTTTGTCTGCTTTCAATTTCTCTTTTATCGGCTTGTTCGGCAATTGCGCCAGAGCCAACCGCCACAGCGACTGTGACTCAAACGTCCACAGCTACTTTCACGCCCCTGCCCACCATCACGGCAACGCCATCGCCCACGCCCATCCCCGCGCCGGAACGCGCCGCTTATACATTAAACACAACCGTTGACTATGACGCGCATATCGTCACAGTGGACGAGACGATTGTTTACCCAAATCACACCGGCGAACGCCTCAACGAATTGGTCTTAGCGGTTGAGCCTAATTTATGGGCGGGCGGATTTACGCTCGCCAGCCTTTCCATTGACGGAACGCCCAACACAACTTACACACTCACGGATCAGCGCCTCAACCTCGCCCTGACTGAATTCCTCCAACCCGAACAGATTATCACGCTCAAACTCCAATACACGCTAACCTTGCCGCTCGCCGAACAAGCCGATCCAAACGATTCGCGCCCACGCATTTATGGCTATACCAAAAGCCAAATGAATCTCACAAACTGGTATCCATTTATCGTGCCGTACATCAACGGCGGCTGGGTTTTACACGACCCGTGGTATTACGGCGAACATCTCGTTTACGACTCGGCTGATTATGAAGTCAACCTCAAATTTGCAGACCCAGCCTCCGCGCCAGTTGTGGCGGCAAGCGGATATGCCGAAGCGCAAGCCGATTTCACGCGCTACACTATCACTGCCGCGCGCACGTTTGCTTTATCCATAAGCCGCGAATTTCAAGTCTCCTCCACGCAAGTCGGCGACGTGACTCTCTCCAGCTATTACTTCCCGTTGAGCGTCGTGGGCGGTAAAGCCGCGCTCAAAGCCAGCGCCGAAGCTCTGCAAGTTTATAGTCAGCGTTTTGGACCGTACACGCACAAAACGCTCGCCATCGTCATGGGCGATTTCAACGACGGCATGGAATACTCCGCCTTCTTTTATCTCTCGCGCGATTTCTACGGCGGCCTCTACGACGGCACGCCCGCCAATTACTTGACCTTTGTCGCCGCGCACGAAACTTCGCATCAATGGTGGTTTGAACAAGTCGGCAACGATCAAGCGCAACAACCCTGGCTGGATGAAACGCTGGCAACTTACTCCGAACGCGTGTACTATGAAGCGCTCTATCCTGATTTACTTTCATGGTGGTGGACGTACCGCATTGATTACTATCATCCACAAGGCTTCACCGATATTCCGATCTATGACGGTCAAGGCTTTCGTCCATACACCAACGCCGCCTATTTTCAAGGCGCGCATTTTCTAGAAGCCCTGCGCGCCCGCATCGGCGACGAAGCCTTCTTTGCCTTTTTGCAGGATTATCTCGCGCAAAGCCGCGGCAAAATCGTCAACGCCGACGATTTCTTCCGCATTCTCAAAACGCACACTTCCACCGATTATTCAGACTTAGTCAGGCAATATTTTCAAAACATCTATCAATGAATTTGACTAGCTTTTCAAGAGTCGCAATGCTTACTTTGATTGCGACTCTGCTCTCCGCTTGCGCCTTGGCAACCCCGCCCGCGCCGCCTTTCCCGACCTTTGTGCTGGTGACTCAAGACCCCAACGCTTCGCCTACGCCCACGCCTTTTCAGCCTTCCGCCAACGAAAACACATTAATCCCATCTTACACGCCCGCGCCGCCGATCACCAACACCTTCACCGCTACGGCAACTTTACAACCCACGGCAACCTTCACGCTCGAACCGACTCAGCCCGCCATAAATACAACCGCGCCGCAAGTGACCGTTCCGCCCGTTGCCAATGCGCGCACGAACTACATCCTATATGTCACGCTCGATTTTGCCAATCACACCCTGGCAGTGGACGAGACCATTCGTTATTACAACACCACTGGAGCAGTCCTCACGGACATTCTGCTTTCCGTTCAGCCCAATCGTTTTGGAAGCGCTGTATTTGGATTAAATTCAATCGCGCAAGATTCTGTTTCAATCGCTTCATATAACCTCAGCGGTCAAAGTTTATCCATTAGCCTGCCGCAAGCTTTACAGCCTAACGCCGCGACCACTCTCACGCTTAACTTCAACCTCAACCTTCCGTCTAAATCCGCCGAGGGTTTGTTCGGCTACGATTTCAATCAAATCAATTTAGTAGATTGGTATCCCTTTGTTGTGCCATACAACGGCGGCTGGGTTTTACACGATCCCATGCCGTTTGGCGAACATCTTGTTTACGATTCATCCGATATTGAAGTTAATCTCAAAGCGGATGCAAGCATAGTGATTGCGGCGAGCGCGCCCGCCGAACAAAACGGCGAATGGACGCGCTATCGTTTATATGGCGCGCGCACGTTCACGCTCTCCGCCAGCGATGAATTTCTCGTAGCAGAATCAGCTGTCGGGTCGGTGAAGATCCGCTCGTATTATTTTGACGGCTATAAAGCCGCCGGCGAATCAATCCTATATTCAGCGGTGCAGGCGGTCAGTCTCTATTCCGCCAAGTTTGCGGATTATCCCTATCAAACCCTCGCCATTGTCCAAGCCGATATTCACGATGGGCAGGAGTATGACGGCTTGATTTTCTTGGCTTCTGATTTTTACAGTCAATATGGCGGCGGCGCAAGAAATAATTTGACGACCATCGGCGTGCATGAAATCGCGCATCAGTGGTGGTTTGGGTTGGTGGGCAACGATCAGGCTTTAGAGCCGTGGCTGGATGAAGCGCTCTCCGCTTATACGGAAAGAATTTTTTACGAATATAACTATCCGCGTTATGGCGATTGGTGGTGGCAATTTCGCGTGGATTATTTTGGCGCGCAAGGCTATGTAGATTCTTCGATCTATGATTGGGGATCGCAAAGAGCGTATGTAAACGCCGTCTATTTGAACGGCGCGCATTTCATGGAAGAATTACGCCTCCGCATGGGCGACGCCGATTTCTTTCGCTTTTTGAAAGCCTACGCCGCGCAATACGCGCATCAACGCGCAACGGGAGCGGGCTTCTTTGCCGTTGCGCGCGCCAACACAACTGCCGATCTCAGCGATTTAATCGCCAAATATTTTTCGAGCGCGTATT
>JADLCG010000092.1 GCA_020847355.1 Anaerolineales bacterium
TCAACAATTTAATTTTGACGAGAACTTACCCCGCCGCGCCGGCAAGCAAAGACTGTATTTTTATGTGTTGGCGTTTTTAGGGTTAGCCGCAAGTTTTATCGCCATTGATTCATTAGTAGATGTGGTCTTTGATATGTTGACAGGCGATGCAAGCTTGCGGAATTTTTCATCCACAGTCTCAGGCGCTTTGGCGGCGTTAATTGTCGGTTTGCCGTTATGGTTACGGACCTGGATTCCGATGCAATCTCAAGCCTTGCAAAGTAGCGCTATTGGCGACCATGCGCGCAGATCCGTCATCCGCAGATTTTATTTGTATCTGGTTTTGTTCGTGTGCGTAATCGGCGGCATGATTGCGGCGGGTATTTTCATCTTCATCTTAATTAATTCAACCCTGAGCGGAGAGTTTGGCAAGCTCGGCGAAATGTCGCACCCCTTCCAAACTTTGGTTTTGTTTGCGGTTTTACTTTTATATCATTTATTCGTTTTGCGAAAAGATACGGCGTCAAAAGCGGATGTGTTGGAAGAAAAGCAAGCTCAATTTAATGTCCTGATTTTTGATCATAACGGAAGTTTCGGCGAGGCGGTCAAAGCCGGGTTTGCGAAACGCGCGCCTAAAGTTCCGGTGGCGGTTGTGAACGCTAACGAAAAAATCGCCGTTGAATTAAAAGCAAATGCAATTGTTTTGCCAGCCTCTTTGGCGGTCAACCCGCCAGAAAATGCCGCAGTGTGGATCAAGTCATTTAACGGGACCAAGCTCATCGTCAGCGATGAAGTGGCGGGCGTGTTGTGGATGAATGATTTTGAGCAGGCGGCGGATTCGGCGCAGGCATTGGCTGAAGGTCAGGAAATCCGCCCGCAATCCTCAAAAAGAGAAATCTCGATTTGGACGTATGTAGCTTATGTGTTTGCCGGGTTGTTTGCCTGCCAGTTATTGTTGATGTTATTGCTGTTTGGCGTTTCCGTAGTAACCGGGTTTTAGTAACTGATATTTTGCTTCAAATTTTTCGCGTTTTTTTATGGTCACGCTAAAAGCGTGACCTACCTTATGCTTAATGATATACTTTCAAAAAATTTAATTCGAGGCGATGACTTATGAAAGTAACCCTTCTTCAAGAGAATTTGGCGCGCGGTTTGAGTATTGTTTCCCGCGCGGTTTCGCCGCGCAGTACCCTCCCGGTTTTATCGAATATTTTAATTGCAACGGATGAAGGTCGCTTGCGGCTTTCGGCGACCAATCTGGAATTAGGTATCACTTGTTGGATCCCCGCTCGTATTGATGAAGAGGGTTCTACAACGGTTCCATCGCGTACATTTTCGGATTTGATCAATACGCTCCCCGGCGATCAAGTCCAATTGACTTTGGATACAAAAACGCAAAATTTACATATTAAGAGCGGCTCTTCTAACAACGATATTAAATGTATTGACGCGCAAGAGTTCCCGCCTTTGCCCACGCCGGAGATGAAAGATGCCGTGCAATTAAACGTGGCGGATTTCAAAGAGATGATCCATCAGGTGGCGTTTGCGGCTTCGACTGACGAAGCCCGCCCGGTTTTGATGGGCGTGCTGATGAATGTGGAAAAAGATAAGGTGACGATGGCGGCGGCGGATGGCTTCCGTTTATCCGTGCGTAAGGCGCAACTTTCTAATGCGGTCTCGAACCCAATCAACATTATCATTCCGGCGCGCGCTTTGAATGAATTGGCGCGCGTGGCGACCAACCCCGAAGAGCCGATTTACATGGTGGTCCCGAAGCAACGCGGACAAGTCCTCTTCCGCGTGAAGGATGTGGAAGTCGTTTCGCAATTGATTGACGGCGCTTTCCCAGATTATCATCAGATCATTCCGCGCAGTTATAAATCGCGCACGTTGGTGGCGACCGCCGCATTGCTGAAAGCCTGCAAGCAAGCGGAAATTTTTGCCCGCGAAGGTTCAAACGTGGCGCGTTTGGATATCAAAGAATCAAAAGGCGAGATGCAACCCAGCGAAGTTGAAATTTCCGCCACTTCAGAAGAGACCGGCAAAAACGAAACCATCGTCGAGGCGACTGTGGATGGCGGAAGCGTGCTGATTGCGTTCAACGTCAAATTTTTGCGCGAGGCTTTGGAAGTGATCAAAACTCCGAATGTGGCGCTGGAAACTTCTGCGGCGAATGCGCCGGGCGTGGTCAAGCCGGTCGGTGATGATAATTTCTTACACGTCATTATGCCCATGCACTTAGGCTAAAATTTTCCTCAGAATCAAAACCGTCAAACAGACTTTGTTTGACGGTTTTTTGTTATGATTAGTTCACTATGACCTTCCCAAACATTTCAATTGACAATGTTTTGAAAATTCTATTGGCGTTGAGTCAATATCCCATTTTGAGCGCGCGCATTCGGCATCAAATGCGGAAGGCGCTCTTTGCGCGCGGCGTGATCACGCGCGAAGCCTTTGACGAGGAAGCGCGCGTCAAAGCCGTTGAATCGCAGGAACGCGAAGGCTTACGCAACCCGTTTGAAGAGGAACAATCTGAAGTGTGGGCAAACCGTTTGGCGCGCGTGCGCGATTCGCAAACTGATTTTTATTTCGCCTACAATTTACCTTACTCTGAATTTGAAAATATCGTGCGTCAAGTCCTCAGCGAAAAAGGCAACGCGGACGCAGAATTCATCTGGTTCAACCCGGAGTTGGCGCCGCAAGACGTACTCTTTGAACAGGCGGAGACCATCGAAGCCATGCCGCCGCACGAGCGCGAAAAATACGAAGCACGTTTGCAAGAACTGGAAGTCGTCTTGATTCGCACGATCATCAGCGATCAGTTGAAATATATCAAGATGGCGCGGCAATGGTTCACCGTGGCGGATCTAAAAGAGATTCGGCGGCGCAAAATTGGGAGCGGCAAAGTAGGCGGCAAAGCGGCGGGCATGTTGCTGGCGATGCGCATCCTCCAAGAGACCGCGCCGCCTGAAATTCGTCAGGCGTTCAAAATCCCCACTTCCTATTATCTTGGCTCGGATATTTTTTACAACTACATGGCGCTCAACGGCTTAATGCACTGGAACGATCAAAAATATAAAACCGAAGAACAAATGCGCGCCGATTATCCAACCCTGCGCGAAGATTTTTCCAAAGGACAATTTCCGCCGGAGATCATTGAACGGCTGGATGAAATTCTAGTCGAAGCCGGGCATACGCCGCTGATCGTGCGTTCCTCCAGTTTACTGGAAGATAATTTCGGCACATCTTTTGCGGGAAAATACGAAAGTATCTTTTTGCCCAATCAAGGCACGCACGGACAAAAGCTAACCGCGCTGACCAGCGCCATCGCCGAAATTTACGCCAGCATTATGGACCCAGACGCTCTGCTCTACCGTCACCACAAAGAGTTAGCAGATTACGACGAACGCATCGCCATCTTGATTCAATTTGTAGAAGGCGAACAAATGGGCAATTATTATTTGCCGCAAGCCGCCGGCGTGGCTTTTAGCCGCAACTTATATCGCTGGTCGCCGCAAATTCGGGAAGACGAAGGTTTTCTGCGGCTGGTGCTGGGGCTAGGCACGCGCGCCGTAGATTTAGTGGCGGACGATTGTCCGCGGCTGGTGGCGTTAAGTCACCCGCGCTTACAACCCAGTTCCGACGTGCGCTCCGCCCGCAGATATTCACAACAAAATGTGGATGTGATTGACCTTGAAAAGAATCAGCTCGTGACTATTTCAATTCAAGA
>JADLCG010000093.1 GCA_020847355.1 Anaerolineales bacterium
TTCCACTCCGCTTTGAATTGCGCTTTGCGCCGCCACCATAAGCCGAAGCCTGCTCCGGCTACGATCAGCGCCGCCACGCCGATAGAGAGTCGCGTGAAGGGAATGCCGACTGAGCCGCCCATCCACGCGAGCCAAGCCAGCAAAGCCAGCCCAATCACCCGTCCCAGCGGATAAGCGTACGCGCCAAACCCAGCCAGCGCATAGCGCGCAATCGGATACGCCGCCAAGCCCAGCAAAAAGACGAAGGCATACCAAACCAACATACCCGCCAGCGGATACTTGTTTTGAAGCCAGTTATAGTTAAACAATTGCGACCACGTACCGCCGGCGCGTTGCGTCGCCAAGCGCTCTGGGGGTAACATCAAATCTTTATAAACAAATTTACCGGCTTCGCTCGGCAGAAGATGAATCACCTTAGTCAGATCCACTGAGTTGAGCGTCTTGAAGACTTGCGCCGAATTGTATTGCGCGGTCTTCTTGAAGATCAACACTTTCGGATGATCGTAAAACGTAAAGGCTTCTTCGGCGGCTTGATCGTTGATGACCACAGGTCCAAAGGTTGGGTAATCGGTAAAAGTTTTCACCAATTCAAAACCGAGCCGGCCCTGATAATCGCCCACTTCGGCTTCGCGGTAACATTTAATCAGATCCAGATCGGCGGGGCAACCCAGCAGTTCGCGGTAGTATAAAGTTGTCAGCGGATAGCGCTCGGGCAGGCGGACGATTTGCGCGTATTGGTGATTGGTGGGGATGAAGATGTAATCCGTATCATTCAGGGTGGTAATAAACCGATTCACTTTATCGGCGTTATCGTCCCAATACACTTGCAGATTCAAATCGCCGCGATACAAGCCGCCAAACGGGTCTTGTCCGTCAATGCGGAAGGGCAAACTCCAATCGTAATCCGTCTCGTTGGCGATGGATGCGCCAGCGAGGGTTATGCCGCCGCTCAACGTTTCAATCGTCAGCGTGTAGGATTGACCTTTTTCAATGGCGATGGGCGTTTGAAATTTGAAATCCACTTGCGGACCGCGCGGGTCTTTTGTCAGCGTGGGATCATATTGCTCGGAGGCGCGCCCCAGCAAAACGTCCGGCGCAGAGGCGTTGTAAAAAGAGACGACGACTGTCGCGGGCGCGTTATCCAAACTTTTAACGTGCGCGAGAGTCAACGTCTTCAACTTCCCGCTTTGATTTGGGTCTATGGTTGTGCTGTAAGGCAAGCCGCTTTGGATGACAAAATCTTGCGGGAAGGGAATTGGATCGTTGGTCAATTCCGCGCCGCCGGTATCTACGCCGAGATTGATGGGCGCAAGAATATTTTGAAAGATCCAGCGCGAGGCGGCGATGCGCGGCTCAGGGCGCAGATAAATGCTTTGAAAAGCAAATGCCCAAATTGCAGTGAGGAGTAAAACAATTGAGCCGCTTAGCGCGATGCCAATTGAAAATGCGCGGCGGATAGTTTGACGCGCGTGAGCATTCGCCAAGTTTGCCATTTCAAAAATAAACCAAGCCGCCAGCATACACAACAACGGGTAAATGGGAAGTTGATAACGCATGGTTGGGTTAAACTGCAAAGATTGCCAAATGAAATAAAACGCAGTCCAACCCCAGAGCAAGGCGTGCTTCCATTCGCCTTTGAAGATGCGCCAACCCATATACAAAAATCCAGCCCAAGCTAAAATGCCCAGCGGGAGACCTAAACCCCAAACGGTTAGGTTTTCAAAAGAATATAAATGCGTGCGCCGCGCCCATTGCAAATTCCACGGCAAATCGGCTTTACCGTTCGCCTGATCGCGCTGTTCGGCAATATTCTTCACCCAATTTTCGCTGAGCCCAATTCCGTCAAAAGCGTAAGGCTGAAAGATGCGGAAGGAGATAATCGTCGCCAAGCCGCCCGCCGCGAGAAAGACAAAAATCAATCTCCAATAATTGGCGTTCAACTTCCAGCGGCCGGCGCTTTTATCTTTTTGATAATCGTGGACGAAGTAGCGCACGATGAACGCGCCGGGTAAAACCAGCGCCATCGCGGCGGCGTTGATCTTGGAAGCCATCGCCATGCCTAAAGCTAATCCAAACGCAACGCTGAACATTAACAGCCGCCAAATCACGCGATTAGAGAATGAAGATAATGCGGATTCTGGCGCGCGCGGCGTGATAGATTCCGCTTCGCCGCTTTCCTCAGTTTGGGCTGGTTCTGGTTCGCCGCCGCATTCTACAATCTTGACGGCAAAGATCAGCGCTAGAAACATAAATAAATTGACGAACAGATCGGTAGTAAAAAAATGTGATTGCTGAATTTGCATCACGGCGAAACTTGAAAAAGCCGCGGCAAACAAGCCCACTTTGCGCCCATATAGTTTTGAAACGAGCAAATATAAAAGGAAGATGGTCAGTAAATCCGCCAGAGCGGAAACTTGCCGCGCAAATATTTTCGATTTGCCAATATCGTCATAACCGGCGGCTTCCAACGCAATGCGGGTGAAGGTCATCGGCAGATTGCCGTAAACGAAGAAGGAATTGCCGCGATTGTACGGGTTAAGCGTGGAGGTATCCGAGTCAAAATATTCGCCGAGAGTCAGCCAGCGTTTTTTGTCGTCTGGGCAGGCATCCACTGGGATGGAAGCGTCCGTGCAGGTATGTGCGCGTAAATTATCCAGCACGCCCATCAGAAATAATTCGTCTGGGTGTTGGTGAAAGCCTTCGCCCCAGTTGACTCCTCCAAAGCGGAGAAGCCCCGCCACAATCAAGACGCCGACAAATAAAAAATCATAAAACCATGCGCGTTTTTCGGTCATAAGTTCCTTAAATCATATCCTGAAAATTCACTTTAGGGGGTTGCGTTCACTCGAAAAACATAAAAGTTTTTGGATGGGACTTTCGCCTGATAAACCGTGAGCGCGCCATTGGGATATAAAGACTGCAACGTGTTCATGGTCGCTTCGTCTTGTAAATTAAAGATGAAGAGCTTTGCGCCGCTCAAGCCGAGCGTAGTCGCCAAGCGGTCTGGTTGGAGGGCGCTCTCGCCACGATAAATGGAGCCAGCCCAAAAGAGCGGCAGGCGCGTATCCGCCCAATATGGGTAAGGGACGACCCAAGCCTGATCCGGCGAGCCGCCTTTATCGGCAAAGTCTTTCATCAACAAACCCATATCGCGCGTGTTCCAGTTGGAAAGCTCAAATTGCTTCACATACCGATCAAAGATCAGGTTGTAATTATTGAATAATGCGCCAAAGAA
>JADLCG010000094.1 GCA_020847355.1 Anaerolineales bacterium
TCCGCATTGATATTGGCGACGTGGAAAAAGGCTTTCAAGAAGCCGATGAAATTTTTGAAGCGGAATATGAAGTTCCTAAAGTTCAACAAGTTTCAATTGAGCCGCACATCGCCGTCACCTATTGGGACGAAGACGACCGCTTGGTCATTCGCACATCCACGCAAGTTCCATTCCATGTGCGCAGAATGCTCGCGCCCGTTTTGAATTTACCCGTCAAAAGAATCCGCGTGATCAAACCGCGCATTGGCGGCGGCTTCGGCGGCAAACAAGAAGTATTGATGGAAGACGTGCCAGCGCATTTAACCATCGCCACCAAACGCCCCGTGATTTACGAATACACCCGCGAAGAAGAATTTATCGCGGCACGTTCGCGTCACCCGATGCGCGTGCGGATGAAAACAGGCGTGAAAAAAGACGGCACAATCACCGCCAATTCAATGTATGCTTTATCTGATACGGGCGCGTATGGATGCCACGCCTTGACCGTGACTGGCAATACGGGTCACAAAGCGATGGCTTTATATGTCGGCGACGGAGATTATCGAATTTCTCCAAACATCCGTTTTTATGCCGATGTGGTTTACACCAACACGCCGCCCGCTGGCGCATTTCGCGGATATGGCGTGCCGCAAGGTTATTGGCCCCTCGATCGGCACATTGAAAAAATTGCGCGCGCCATGGGTTTTGACCCAATTGACTTTCGCTTAAAAAACGCAATTCGTCCGGGCGAATATCATCCATTCTCAACGGCTTGGAATGAAGGTCGTGAGCCGCGCCCTGAAATTGTTCACACCGTCGGTTTGGAACAATGCGTGGCGCAAGGTCGCGCCGCAATCAATTGGGACGATAAATATGGAAATGAAGCATGGCAACAAGTTGATCGTCAGCCTCACAAAAAAAGAGGGATTGGCGTTGCCCTCGTGATGCAAGGCACGGCGATTCCTTATTTGGATATGGGCGGCGCTTCGATCAAAATGAACGACGACGGCTCTTTCAACCTTTTGGTTGGCGCTACCGACCTCGGCACTGGCTCCGACACGGTGCTGGCGCAGATGGCGGCTGAAGTTTTGGGCGTGCCAGTGGAAGATATCATCACTTATTCTTCTGACACAGATTTCACGCCATTTGATAAAGGCGCGTACGCTTCATCTACAACTTATATTTCAGGGACTGCCGCCACCAAAGCGGCGCAAATCGTGGCTGAGAGAATCAAAATCCGCGCGGCGATTTTATTAGGGCTGTCCGAATCCGAATATGCGAACATTCGGTTATCGAATCGAGAGGCGATTGCGCCAGACGGCAAAAGCGTTTCGTTAACAGAAATTGCCTTAGATGCGCTTCATAAAAATAATCAAGAACAAATTATGGGCGTGGCAAGTTACGTCTCGCCAGTTTCGCCGCCGCCTTTCGCCGCGCAATTTGCCGAAGTGACTGTGGATGTAGAAACGGGGCAAGTAACCGTAGACAAATTGGTGATGGCAGTCGATTCGGGCGTGATCATCAATCCGCTCACCGCTTCGGGTCAAATTGAAGGCGGGATGACGCAAGCGCTAGGGTATGCCGTTTGCGAAGAAATGCGCTATGACGATCAAGGCAACGCCTACGAAAGAGATTTAGATCGGTATCACGTTTTCCGGGCGGATGAAATGCCTGAGTTGGAGACCATCTTCGTCGAGACGTTTGAACCGAGTCATCCGTTTGGAGTCAAAGCCGTAGCGGAGATTCCAATGGACGGGGTTGCGCCCGCAGTCGGCAATGCAATCCTCAACGCGATCAACGTCAATGTGGATGAAATCCCCGCCACGCCCGAAAGAGTTTGGAGAGCCATACGAAATTGATGACCAGCGGTCAAATTCTGTATCTATTACCTTACTGCCTTTCCGCCAGTATTTCATTTGGAATACTGCTCTATTCATGGCGGCATCGGCGGGCAAAGGGTATGTCCGCTTATTCGCTATACATCGGCTTTCAATTTTTATCCATTGTTGCCTTCATCTTTGAATTAATCACGCCCAATCTTGAAATCAAATTACTCTGGGATAAACTCCAATGGCTTTCAGATGGCATGTTCATCATTTTGGCATTCTTTACTTTTGCCTTTCAGTTCACCAACACGCGACCCAAACGCCCAGATCTATTTTGGGCTATCCTAGCCGGAGTTCCGGTTCTCTTCAATTTACTGGTCGTCACGGATACGTTTCATCACCTCATCTACCTAAACCCACACTTAAGCGCGCCCGCGCCATTCTCTGAACTTAAATACGATTATTCGGGTTTGGTCTATCTATTTGTCGTTTACGTTTATGCCGTATCTACTTACGGATTCGTGTTTCTAATCAAAGAAGCGCTGAAGAAAAAATATCGCCAAAGATGGCGCATCATTATGATTGCGATTGGTTTCTTCATCCCAGTCGTCTTTTCAATTTTCGCCGCGTTAAATATCAGCCTCGGTCCGCAAAGAGATATCACGCCGTTCACTTTCGCGTTGGGCAATATCGTCACCATTTGGGGGTTGTTCCGCTTCGGCGTATTTGAATTTGCGCCTATCGCCAGAGAGCATATTATTGAAAGCTTAGCCGATCCAATCTTTGTGATTGACTTGGACAACCGCGTGATTGACGTAAACTCAGCCGGATTAAATTTTTTACAAAGAGACATCAGCGAAGTTCTGGGCGCAAAGGCGAATCAAGTTTTCAACCCGTGGAGCGAACTAGGCGCGCTCGTTCGAGACGAAAAAGAACACAAGCAGGAAATCTCCATCAAAACGCCGGAAGATACGATCTTCCTAGATATTGATATTTCCCACGTTTATAACAGCCAGATGAACATCGTCTGGCGCATCGTTGTGCTTCACGATATTACCCGCGTCAAAACGCTTGAAGTCAGCTATCGGATTCTCTCCAACGAGTTAGATCACCGCGTCCGCGAGCGGACTGCCGAGCTAGCCGAAA
>JADLCG010000095.1 GCA_020847355.1 Anaerolineales bacterium
TAACGGCGGACCTAAACACAATGCTTCCTCGCTTAAAACATAAACCCAATCAACGCCCGCTTTTGGCTGGCGATTTGGAGGCGAATGTCAAAGCGATGCTGGAGAAGCGCAAGCCACATTATGCTTCCTTCCCTTTACAACTGCATGTGGATAATAAACCTGTAGAAGAAAACGCTTTGCAGGCGCAGATTAAATTAGGTCGCCATCATCTCTCTGCAATGGGTGAATATGATGTCATAGTTGGGAATGTAGGTCACGTTTTAAGCGTGACGAACTCAATCATCGTTACAGATGAAAACATCGCCAAATACCACGCTGAAACCATTGCGAAGTTAAATCTAAAAACAATCGTCATCCCTGCTGGCGAAGAACATAAAAATCTTGAAACGGTTCATCATTTTTGGAAATCGTTTCTTGAAAATGGCTTGGATCGAAAAAGCCGAGTCATTGCCTTGGGCGGGGGAGTAGTGAGCGATATGACCGGCTTCGCCGCCTCAACCTACATGCGCGGCATAGACTGGATCGCCGTTCCAACTACTCTGCTTTCAATGGTGGACGCTTCGCTGGGCGGCAAAACAGGTTTTGATTTGCCCGAAGGCAAAAATTTGATCGGCGCGTTTCATCCGCCTAAATTGGTTTTAGCCGATGTGCAATTTCTGAAAACTTTGCCCGAAAGAGAATTAATCTCAGGTATGGCGGAAGTCGTCAAACACGGCATCATCTCGGATGCGGAACTCTTTGAATTATGTAACAATGGTTTGGATTGGATCAAACAAAATTTGGAAGAAGTTGTCAAACGGGCAATGGCGGTCAAGATCAAAGTCATTGAAGCCGACCCGTATGAAAAAGGATTTCGCGCCGCCTTGAATTTAGGTCACACCGTTGGACATGCCGTAGAACTCGTCAGCAAATTTGACTTAAGGCATGGCGAAGCCATCGCCATCGGGACAATGGTTGAGGCGCGGTATTCTGCTCGGGTTGGGCTGGCAAGCCACAGCGCGGTGGCGGCGATTGAATCCACGTTGAAAAAATTGAATCTGCCCACGCAAATCCCAGAGCAAATGAGCAAAGCGGAAATCATTCAAGCGATGCGAGTTGATAAAAAGAAGAATGCCAAGTCAATTCGTTTTGCTTTGCCCGTAGAAATTGGAAAAGTGGAATTGGTGAATGTGGACGATTTGGAATCTGTGATTGACGATGGGCGATAGATCATTGACCATATCGTCCATCGTCAATGGTCTATCATCAAAAAAGAGGAACAATGAAAATTTTGATTTTGCACGGACCTAACTTGAATTTACTTGGCACGCGCGAACCTGAAGTGTATGGCTCGCTGACGTTGGAAAATATCAACGAAAAATTGATTGCGTTGGGAAAAGAATTAAATGCGGAAATAAAATGTTTGCAATCTAATCACGAAGGCGCGTTGATTGACGCATTGCACGATGCGCGCACATGGGCGCATGGCGTTGTGTTTAACCCCGGCGGGTACACTCATACCTCGGTCGCTTTGCGCGATGCAATTTCCGCAATTCAAATCCCAGTCATCGAAGTGCATTTATCAAACGTGTATGCGCGCGAAGAGTTTCGACACGTCTCTTTGGTTTCGGCGGTTTGCAAGGGCAAGGTTACGGGTTTTGGCTGGCGCTCATACGAACTCGGCTTGCGCGGGCTGATTGATATCATACCTACCTGAGTAGGTATAATCGCCGCATGACTCAAATCATTCCCACAACCGAGCCGTTCTTTTTTCAAGGCGGGCGCACGGGCGTTTTGCTCATTCATGGTTTCACTGGCACGCCCAAAGAAATGCGTTGGATGGGCGAGGACTTACATAAAAATGGCTATACTGTTTTAGGGATGCGACTCGCGGGACATGCCACTCAACCTGAAGATATGATCGCCTCGCGCTGGACCGATTGGACTGCTTCTGTTGAAGACGGTTTTAACCTACTCTCTAACAGCGTTGACCGAATCTTCATCGCGGGGCTTTCCATGGGCGGCGCGTTGAGTTTGTTGATGTCTACCCGTTTGAATGTGGCGGGCGTAATTGCAATGTCCACGCCTTATCAATTGCCTAAAGATCCGCGTTACCCAGTCTGGTTTATTCGTTTGTACGGAAAATTCGTCAAGTACGCGCCCAAATCAAAAGAAGCGCCCGGCGCATCGTGGTTTGATAAAACAGCCTATGCCCAACAAACTTCATATCCGCAAAACCCAATTGCTTCGATAGCGGAATTGAAACTCTTGCTTTCCGAACTTCAATCCGCTTTGCCGAAAGTGAATAAACCCGTTCTGCTGATTCATTCCAAGAATGATAAATACGTCCTGCCTGAAAATATGGAAATGCTTTATAACGGCTTGACCAGCGCTTCAGACAAGACGAAAGTATATGTAACTGAATCCGGTCACGTGGTTACGCGCGATGCGGAACGCCGGCGGGTGTTTGACTTGGCGCAGGAATTTATTCGGCGCGTGGAGCAATCTGCTTGAATCGAAGCCTTACATTTATCGCCGCCGCCTTATTCCTTTGGGGTTTTGGCGAAGGCATGTTTTACAATTTTGTGCCAATTTATCTTGACCGACAATTTTCTCAAAGCGAGGGAGATATCGGTTTGATCTTGGGCGCATTTGGCTTTGCTATGGCGCTGGTACATCTTCCGGCTGGGCATCTGGCGGATAAGCTTGGGCGCAGGCCACTGCTCATTATCGCTTGGGCGCTCGGTTTGATCGCAACCTTGATTATGGGGCTGGCGCAATCCTTGCCGATATTTTTAATTGGCTTGATCGGCTACGGCTTGACGGCTTTTGTCTCCTCTCCGCTGAATAGTTATGTCACCGCGGCGCGCGGCAAATGGGCGGTCGCTACGGCTTTGGCGCTCACGACCGCCACCTTTGCGCTTGGGATGATTTTAGGACCGGTCACGGGCGGCTGGGTTGGCGAGCGCTATGGGATGCAAATGAGTTTTTTGATCGCCGCCGGAATATTTGTAATTTCAAATATTTTTATCTGGCTCATTGAGCGGCAACCGCTCGATCAACATGATCCAGACGCGCCGCCGCTGAGTTTGCGGAATAATCAAGGCTTTATGATTTTTATCGGCGTGTTTGCGTTTGCGATCTTGGCGATGTATTTACCGCAACCGCTAACTCCTAATTTCCTAACCAAAATGCGCGAACTTTCTTTAGCGCAAACAGGTTTTATTTTTACCATTGGCGTGTTAGGGAATTTTTCAATCGCTTTGACTTTTAGCCGCATCCAGCCGCGCTGGGGATTTTTATGCGCTCAGGGCTTGGTGATTTTATTTTCAATTGCCATGTGGCAAGGCGCAACTCTGCCCGCTCTGGCTTTGGGATATTTCCTTTTAGGTGGCTTTCGCGCCGGAAGACCCATGGCGATGGCGCAAGCCCGCGGGTTGGTGCATCCTTCTCAAATGGGCAGAACGTACGGCGTTTTGGAAACAGTCAATGCCATCATAATTATCATCACTCCGCCGATAGCCGGATATTTATTTGAAATTGATCCCTTTGTTTTGTATCCCATTTCGATTGGGTTGATTGTTTTATCAATTCTCGTAAGTTATGTATTCACGCCCGTAAATCGTAATGCGTAATTTGTTACTTAACTCTCGAAAGGTTTATCATGCTTGAAGTTATTTCTTTCACACTAGGTCCCGTTTCAACGAATGCATATTTAATTGCCGACCCTGAAACCAAAGAAGCCGCAGTGATTGACCCGGCTTGGGATGGCCACATCATCCTCAAATCCGCGCAGGAACGGGATTGGAGAATTGGTCACCTTTGGTATACCCACGCGCACTTTGATCATATTGGCGGGGCGGCGGCAATTGCGGACGCTTTGAATCCACTGCCGCACGTGGCGCTTCATCCTGACGATCATGTGTTGTGGCGGGCAGGGGGCGGCGGCGCCGCTTTCGGGCTGAAAATTGATCCTGGACCCGAACCCACCGTTGACCTGACGCATGGTCTCCTGCTCAAACTCGGCTCGAATCAATTTGAAGTCCGCTTTGCTCCGGGTCATACTAAAGGTCATTGCGTTTTATACCTGCCTGCTAGTAAAATCTGCTTCTGCGGCGATGTGATCTTCAATGGCAGTGTTGGGCGCACCGACCTGCCCGGCGGCGATTGGGCTACGCTGGAAAAAAGCATCCGCGAACAGATCTTCACCCTGCCGGATGAAACGCGCCTGCTTTCCGGGCATGGACCAGAAACGACTGTTGGA
>JADLCG010000096.1 GCA_020847355.1 Anaerolineales bacterium
AAGTAGTACAGCACGAGGGCGGCTTTGACCACTGCGAACACGATCAAGATCATTACTGCATCTAAAGCGATGGCGACGAAAAACTCCAGCAGAGTCAGGACGGCGAGATAGACGAAAATCACTACGCCTTGTCCGAGAGCGGAAGACTTATCTTGTGAATGCATTTACTTTGCTCCTCCCCTGCTTAGTGTTTGCCAGCCGCGCTATTTGGCGCAGGCTCGATAAATTGAACATATTTAGAACCTTCCAAACCGTAATCATAAGGTTCGCCAACCACTTCAAAAGGTCGGTCGTAGTTATGCGTCGGCATAGGAGACGGCACTTGCCATTCTGGAGAGCGCGAGTTCCACACATTGCCTTCGGCTTTTTCGCCGTGCTTAATGCTATAGAAGAAGTTCCAAAGGAAAACCGCAATTGAAATGGCGATCAAGTAACCAGAGATGGTCAACACCAAATGCGTGGAATCAAGCCCAAGCGCTGGGTCGTAATCTACGATGCGGCGGCGCATTCCTAACATGCCGGCGTACATCATGCCAACCGTCAATACGAAGAAGGAAGGAGTCATCAGCCAGAAGTGAATTTTGCCGAGGGTTTCGTTCATCCGGCGGCCAGTGGCTTTCGGGAACCAGTAATACAACGCGGCAAAGAATGGGAAGACGAAGCCGCCAAAGATCGTATCATGGAAGTGACCGACGATATAGTAAGTATCATGTAAATGAAGATCGGTTGAGACCGTAGCGTTTGGGGGACCTGTCAGACCGCCTAATAAGAAGACCACAATCGCCCCGAGGACGAATAACATCGCAGTTGGGGTAATCGGCTTGCCTTGCCAAATTGTCGCCACCCAAGAGAAGAATTTCACGCCAGTTGGAACGGCTACCAGCAAAGTGCTGTACATAAACGGCACGCGCAGATATTCGTTCATGCCTGAAGAAAACATGTGGTGCGCCCAAACCAAAAAGCCGACTAAGGCGATGCCCAGCGAGGACATAGACACCCAGCGATAGCCAAACAGCGGCTTACGCACAAAAACCGGGAGCAATTCTGAAATTACGCCCAAGCCGGGGAGAACGAAGACGTACACCACCGGATGAGAATAGAACCAGAAGAGATGTTGGAATAAAACCGGATTGCCGCCTTTTGCCGGGTCATAGAAGCCCATGCCTAAAAGACGCTGGAAGAGAACCAATTGGAAAGCCAAGCCGATTAATTGCGTAGCGGTCAATGAAATGATTGAAGCCGCCACAGACGACCAAATAAAGACCGGCATCTTCATCGCCGCCATGCCTTTGGCGCGCATACGCACCACGGTGACGAGGATATTCAACGAGCCCAAGATCGAAGACCACCCAGCCACGAAAACGCCCAAGAAGAACATTTGAATACCAAGCGGAGAGCGCGTGGAGAGCGGCGGATAGCCCGTCCAGCCGGTATCAAAACCGCCGAGGAACAAGCTTGAGAGCAAAAGCGCGCCAGCCGGAACTGCGATCCAGAAGGAGAAAGCGTTCAAGCGCGGGAAAGCCATATCCTGCGCGCCGAGCATCAGCGGGATGAGGTAGTTCATCATGCCGGCAAGCCCAAGCAGGATGGAGACGATCATCACCATGCCGTGCAGGGACATCAATGTATTATAGAGTTGCGGTCCATTCTGCCCGAAAACGTTCAAATCTTCGGTTAGAAATTGCAATTTTGAAGCCACAAGTTCGGTGCGGAAGATCATGGCAAAAATACCGCCAATGCACAACAAAAGCAGAGCCAGTATGGTGTATTGGATGCCAATCACTTTATGATCGAGAGAGGCGTTGATGTATTTTTCAAATCCGGTGAAGCGTTCCTCGTGGTGTTCGGGCGTATCAATCCCGCGCATCCATTTGAACCAATCATCCATCACGCCGGAGCCGGCTAAAAAGGTGAGCGCGCCGACAAAACCGCCCAAAACCCAAGCCGGTTCAGTAAAGAGAAATGGACCGAAGAGATCCATCGCGCCAAACTTCGCCGGGTTGACCATTGGCAAAATCCAACGCAAAAGGGTCATCACTGCCGCGCCGGAAAATGTTCCAACAACTTGCCAGAATAACCCTCTAAAGATCGTTGAATTTCTGCCGCCCAGATATGCCAAAGCGGTGAAACCAAAAAAGAAGGCAAACGCCGATGCGACTGGAGCGCCGTAGGTTAGTTTGCCGGTAATCACGAACTCCAGGATTACTCCCAGAGCGTATCCGGCAACTGCTCCAATCAAGAAACTTGCTAAACCGCGCCAAAAAGATTTCATAAATTTTCCTCTGTCAACTTATTTTAGCGTCTTGATATACGCGATAATACTCGCCACCTGCGCGTCGGTGAAAGGATAAGGTTGCATCAACACCTGATAGCTTTGCACCACGTCGGCGGCGGGTTCTAAAATCGCGCGAGAAAGGTAAGCGTCATCCGCAATGACGACTGTGCCGTCCGCCAAGGTGACGTTCGAGCCGTACAGGTTAAGCCAAGTCGGCGCCGCTTTGGGCGAGCCGTCAATCGTATGGCAACCCAAACAGCCGTTCTCGGCTACCAACCTCTGCCCCACGCCTTCGGGAGATTTTTGCATCTCTTCTGCGAGAGCTACTTGTTCCTTAATCCAAGCGTCGTAATCAGCTTGTGAATTCACGATTACCGGTCTTTCCATATACGCGTGGTGCGCGCCGCACAATTCCGCACAACGGACTTTGTAAGCGCCGATCAGCGAGGGCGTGATTCTATATTCGGTAATGCGCCCAGGCACAACGTCTTGCTTGATGCGAAATTCAGGCACCCAAAACGAGTGGATCACATCCTTGGATTCCATCTGCAAAACTACCTGACGATCCACCGGCAAATGCAATTCATTGGTGACAATATTGTATTCAGGATAAATAAAAGACCAATCGAATTGTTGGGCTTGAACTTTAATGATCAGCGGGTTCGCCCCGATCCTTCGCGTTTCGCCTAAAGAATAAGCGCCCCAATACGCCAGAAACATCACAAAAACCAAAGGGATCACCGTCCAAGCGATCTCTAAAGCGCTATTTCCTTCAATATGAACGGCATCCGTCATATCCCCAGGTCGGCGGCGGAAGACCACCAAACTATACAAAATGGGACCAGTGATCAAGCCGAACAGAAAGGATATTACGATAATCTCAAAATGCCACAAGGCATCTATCGAAGTCGCTTGCGCGCTTGCCGCTACCGGGTTCATTCGAGTTGCCAAACCCGAGAAGTTAATCACGGCATACGTGAGAATGGCAATTACAAGCACCAAAATTCCCGCCGCTACAAAGTGTCGTCGCATAAACTCTCTCCTAAAAGAATTCAAACGAGGCATAAGCCTCGATTTATCCAAACTCTACATTTAACAAAAATCGGATAAATCTCGTAAGATTTATCACAATAGCGTCGCTAGTATATCAAACTTCCAGTGACTTGTCACTATTTAGCTGGTTCTCATAAAAAATGGGCATTTTCTACAAATTCCAATCTATCTAAATTAACCCAAGTTCTTTTAATAGTTCTGCGCTATGCTCCGCCGGACGCACATTCTCGTAAATCTTTTTGATCTTCCCCTCCGTGTCAATCAAAAACGTAGAGCGCAATACGCCCTCATATTCTTTGCCCATAAATTTCTTCTTCCCCCACGCGCCGTAAAGCTCGCAAACTTTATGCCCAACATCCGCCAACAAAGGAAATTGCAACTGAAACTTGCGCTTAAACTTCACGTGCGATTCAACTGAATCCGCGCTTACGCCCAGAACCGCCACCCCAGCCTTTTCATAAGCGGAGTAATCATCTCGAAAATTACAGGCTTCCTTTGTACAGCCCGGCGTATCGTCTTTTGGATAAAAATACAAAACCACGTGACTTCCGCGATAATCCGTCAGCCTACGCAACACATTCGTATCGTCGAGCAATTCAAATTCAGGCGCAGACGCGCCAACCGCAATAGACATAGCGTCCTTCTTTCGATTACTTGTGCGTTTTCTTTGAAGCGGACTGCTCCGCCTCTTTCCGACCCTCAGCCTGATTCGGCTTTCGAGAAGCGCTCTGCCACCCGACTAAAATCAGCGCGGCAAAAAGCGCCAGCCCAACCCACAGCCAAAGTTGAAATTCCGTATTCGGGCTTTCCCCGCTAAGAAATAAAAGTTGTGACGTAAACATAAGTTCGCCTCCGCAGAGTTTGTGTTCGCCCACTTATACGTTAAAAAACAAGGCGTGTCAATTCCAAAGTCCGTTTATGCTACACTAGCGCCAAAAAAATACGGAGAAAAAAGATGAAATTGAAAAAATGGCAAAAGGTCTTATTAAGCGCCGCGTTGATTTTGGCTGGCTTACGCTTTTTCGCAAAACCCGCGCCCGCTCATCCTTATTATGCTGAAAACTTAAATTATCCGCTCGTCATCGCTCACCAAGGCGGGGATGGCGTTTGGCCCGGCGATACGCTCTTTGCGTTTGAAAAAGCCGTCGAGATCGGCGCAGACGTCCTTGAGATGGACGCGCATATCACGAAAGATAACGAAATCGTCCTCATGCACGACGAGCGCGTAGATCGCACGACTGACGGTCAAGGCTTGATCGAAGACCTAACGCTCGCCGAATTAAAAAAGCTAGACGCGGCTTATCGCTGGTCAAACGACGACGGCAAGACATTTCCGTATCGCGGACAAGGCATCCAAGTCCCGGCGCTCAAAGAGTTGTTTGAGAAGTTTCCAGAAAAACATTATTTGATTGAAATCAAGCTGACTGAGAACCCCATTCATCAACCGCTCTGCGATTTAATCCGCGCACACAACATGCAAGATAAAACGATCATCGCCTCTTTCCACGACGATTCAATGAAGCTGTTTCGAGAGACCTGCCCAGAAATCGCCACTTCCGCCGCCAAAAGCGAAGTCGTTTCATTTGTTTTACTCGGGAAAATCTTCTTCAGCGGTTGGCTCTCTCCACATTATCAATCCCTCCAAGTCCCTTATGAAACTTCGGAAAGTTACGGCATTCCAGTGATGACTGAGCGCTTTATTCAATCAGCCCATGCCAAAAATATTCGCGTAGAACCATGGACGGTAGACGATCCAGAATTGATGAAACGCTATATTGATTGGGGCGTGGACGGCATCATCACCGACCGTCCCGACTTAATGTTGGAAATTTTAGGAAGATAAAAAACATGTCGTCAATAGAATACACAGATCGTATCAATCAATTGCGCGCAGAAAAATTTCAAGCCGCAAAATCAAACCCATTGGATTGGCTCAACCTTGCCGGCTTGTTCTGGCTGGAAGAAGGCGAAAACTCGTTCGGCTCGGCTGAAAGCAATAAGATCGTCCTGCCGCAATTTCCCGCCGCAGAATGTGGGAGTTTCAAACTTGAAAATGGCATTGTGACTTTTACGCCTGCACAAGGCGTAGAATTTTCAGCCAACGCCGCCGATGTTGACAAGCGCGCCCTGCACACTGACCGCACAAGCGATCCGGATTTGATCAATTTTGGTTCGCTCACAATCAAAGTAATTGTGCGCGGCGCGGCTACGCTCTTACGCATTTGGGATCGAGAAGCGCCTGTCAAACAAGCTTTCACAGGCTTCAAATATTATCCGCCCAACGAAGATTACATCGTCAAAGCAAAATACGTTCCATACAACCCGCCAAAGAAAATTCCGCGTGTGGATATCATCGGCACGGCAAGCGAAGGGCGGTTGCTCGGGCAAGTTCAATTCTCATTAAATGGAATCGCCTGCGCGCTCGAAGCTGAAGAATCCGGGGAAGATTTGCTCTTTCATTTTACAGACGAAACCAGCAAGGCAACCACTTACGGCGGCGGCAGAAATTTCGTCATTCCGCAACCTACCGGCGCTGAAGTCATTTTAGATTTCAACCTCGCCGAGAATTGGCCCTGCGCCTACACGCCTTACGCCACTTGCCCAATGGTATTAAAAGAAAATCGCCTGCCCATCGCAATTGAAGCAGGCGAAAAGAAATATTTTGAAGATTATTAAAATATCAAGCTAAAATTGGACGTGCGCCAGCATTGTCTTGAATAAGCGCCGCGCCACCTAGCTCGCTCCCCTATTTAGTAAAAAGCTCCCGTTATCAATAAGATAACGGGAGTTTTAGCTTTACGGCGTAGCCGTAACTGTCGGCGTGACTGCCACAGTCGGCGTTTCGGAGGGCGCAGTAGTTGCTGTCACGCCCAAAGTTGCAGTGATTGTCGGCGTGGCTGTCACAGCGGTTGTGCTGGTGACGGTGGGCGTAGCGCTGGCAGGCACAACTGAAGCGCTATTGAAAAGAATCGGCGCAATCCAGAGGGCGCGATCGCCTGCCGATGAGCCAGTGGAAAGAATTGTGAGGATGAACTTCACATCCTGCCCAACCAGCGCTGTCAAGTCAATATCTGCATTGTAGGTTTGATTGTCAAATTTTTCAACAAACGCCCAGAAGGTTTGAATGTTGTTGCTTCCGGCAATCGCATAATCAAGGCGGAAGACGACATAACAACTCGTCGCTCCGGCTTCACAGCCAATCGTAGCGCGGAATTTATCGCCAGCTTTCACTTTATAAGCCGGGTAAATACCTTGAATATAACCATTGTTAATATTCTGCGGATAAAGCAACAAGCCCGGGCGCGTTTCAGCCGCGCCGTCTTCGCGTTTCGGCGTATTTTGAATCAGCACAAAACCGTTGGCGTTGCCGTCAGAGCCGGGGCAGGGTTGTTGGCCCGCGCCGCTAAACCAGGTGGCGGCGCAAACATTGGCGACAAAATCATAACTAGTCCCAGCGATGGGCGTGGCGGGCGTGGATGGCGTTACTGGCGTGCCTTGCGTGGGTGTAGCAGTTGCTGTGCCCGGGTTGATGCCGGTGCTGGTCGTTTTAATTTCAACCCAGAAGGATTTCGTTCCAGCCGCGCCAATCCCAAAGGGCACGCCGTTATTATTCTTCAATTTCCAATAGCCGCGATATGTGCCTTGCGTGGTTGGAGAAGTGAGAGAGATGGTGATATCCACAGTTTGACCGGGAGCGACAGAGGTGGGAATGACCGCAGAATCTGGTCCGCCCATTTTCTCGCCGCTATCAAACATCAGGCTGTAGTTACTCCACGTACAAGTGCCTACGTTCTTTAAGCGCCAAGTCTTTGTAAAGCCAATGCCGGGAGCAAAGCCTGTGCCGTCCGGAACGGTCACATCTGCGATAAATTGAGCGCGATCACACGCGGCTGGTTGTACCGTGCCAGTTTTGGTGGGCGTGGGCGAAGGCGGCGTGCCAGTGACCGTCGGCGGCGGCGTTACCGGGGTAGCGCCAGCGCGGGAAATGATCGGGTTCACCCACAGAGCGCGGTCGCCGACTGCCGAGCCGTAAGCATTGATGACTAAAATAAATTTAACATCTTGTCCAGCCAACGAACTCAGATCAAGGTTGGCGTTATATGTCCAACCTTCGTATTTTTCACGGAAGGTCCAGAAAGTTTTGACGGGACCAGAGCCAATTTGATAATTTAAGCTATAAGCCACGTAACAATTGGTCGCGCCATATTCGCATCCAATATTCGCTTGGAAGCGATCGCCGCTTTGCACTTTGAAAGCCGGGTAAACGCCCTGCACATATCCATTGGTGATGCTTTGCGGAGCGAAGAGCAAACCAGCCCAGCCAGCTTCTAAACCGCTTTCTGTTTTTGGCTTATCTTGCTTCAGGACGAAGCCGTTGGCATTGCCGTCCGTGCCGGGAAAACTCAAAGAACCGCCGCCGCTTGACCAAGTCGCAGAAGAGGCGTTGGCAGTGAAGTCATAGCCCGTTCCAGAGGTGGAATTAACATTAATCTCGACCCAAAAAGATTTGTTCGCCGTCGAGCCAATTCCAAACGAGCCGCCTTGCGCGCTCTTAAATTTGTAATAACCAAAATAATGACCCGCCGTGCTGGGCGCGGTCATATCTACTGTCAGATCAACCGTTTGACCCGGGTTGACGGTAGTGGGCAAAGCTAAAGATGCGGGCGCGCCCATTTTCTCGCCGCTGTCAAACGTTAGGGAAACGTCGTTGCTGTTCCAAGCGCAAGAGCCAATATTTTTGATGCGCCAGGTTTTCTTGAAAGCCGTGCCGGGCGTAAAGTTTGTGCCATCCGGGATGGTCACATCCGCAACGAATTGCGCCCAATAACATGAGGCGGCTTTCGCTGTGGAGACCTCGCCTTGCGGCGCAAATGAAAACATCAGCGCCAACATCAGCAAGGTAGTGATTATGCGTGTTCCAAATTTCATCTCTTCCTCCATAACATCAGTTCAAATTCTAGCTAATAACGAGCTTAAAAGTTCAAAAGTTCCCTTTGACTATACGCCATCTCTAGTATATCTTTTAATAATAGATTGTTCAATATTGAAACTGGTCATTTTCATGGTTTTTTTACCATTACACATGAATTTATGCCATCCTCCCCTTGCACTATAATTGCAATATGGCGCGCACGATTCTTCATCTAGATTTAGACGCTTTTTATTGCTCAGTGGAAGAGATTCATAATCCGCAATTACTCGGCAAGCCGTTTGCTGTGGGCGGCAAACCAAACGAACGCGGCGTGGTCGCTTCTTGTTCGTATGCGGCGCGCGCGTTGGGTATTCGGAGCGCAATGCCCATGTCCAAAGCCGTGCAATTATGCCGAGGCTTAATTATCGTTCCCGTGCGGCACGAGTTATACAGCGAATATTCCGCGCAGGTGATGAACAAATTAAAAAAAATAACTCCCCAATTGGAACAAATTTCAATAGACGAAGCTTTTCTTGATCTCACCCAGCTTGACGAAGAGCCAACCCGCCTCGCCCTGGACCTGCAAGCGGACATCCGCATTGAGCTTCAACTACCCTCAAGCATTGGCATTGCTTCCAATAAACTCGTGGCAAAAATTGCAACTGAGGTGGGGAAAAAATCCAGCGCTCGAAAAAACGAATCGCCGTATGGCTTCACCCACGTTCCCGCAGGCGAAGAAAAGAATTTCCTCGCCCCGCTACCAGCGGATCTGCTCTGGGGTGTGGGACCAAAAACTTCAGCGCGATTAACTGAACTTGGCATTTACACCATTGGCGATCTAGCCAACTGGCCCGAGAAAGAGATGCTCAGCCTATTTGGCGAAAATGGGCGCGATTTGTGGTTGCACGCCAACGGCATTGACGAGCGCCCAATTGTGACGGAATACGAAACCAAGTCGGTCAGTCAGGAAATCACATTCAACGCGGATGTGAGCGACGAATCCACGCTGGCAGAAACTTTGCGCGAACAAGCCTTTGAGATTGCCAAACAATTAAGCAAGAATGCGTTAGCCGGAAAAACTGTGAAGATCAAAATCCGTTTTTCAGATTTTACGACCTTTACAAGGCAACTCACTTTACCCACATCAACCAATGACGGCGAAGAGATTTTTCAAGCCGCACTAAAATTGCTGAAAGCGTTTCGCAAACCAAATCAAGCTGTGCGATTAATTGGCGTGGGCGTGAGCGGCATTGGCGCGCCGATTCGTCAGCTAGGATTGTGGGATATTAGCGACAAGTAAATAGTGAAAAGTGAATAGGAAATAAAAAATGAAAACTTTAGATTTAAAAAAACAATTCAAACATCTACACCAACCTTCTGCAAAAAAGATTGAAGCGCTTCAAATTCCGAAATTGCAATTTGTGATGATTGATGGGATGATTGAAAAAGGCTCTGAACCTTCTAAGTCGCCTTCGTTTGCAGGAGCCACGCAGGCATTGTATAGTTTGTGTTACACCTTGAAATTTATGTTAAAGAAAAGAAAAACAAATGCCTTTGATTATCCCATCATGCCGTTAGAAGGGCTATGGGGCGTAACCGATGAAACGTTTGATATTACGATAAAAGATAACTGGTCATATACCCTGATGATTATGCAACCAGATGTTGTGACAAAAGATTCGCTTGAAGAAGCCAGAGAAAATGTACGCAAGAAAAAAGGCGACAGCGAGATGTTAAATCAATTAAGGCTTGCCCACTTTGAAGAAGGCTCATGTGTGCAGACCATGCACATCGGACCTTGTGCCACAGAAATGGAGACACTTGAGCGCATGAGAATATTTATGTCAGAAAATGGCTTGAAAGATAATGTCGGTCCGAATGGTTTGCATCATGAAATTTATATCAGCGACCCGCGCAAAGCAAACCCTGAAAAAATGAAAACGGTTTTAAGGCATCCTATAATGAAAGTTGAAGGTTGAAAAGTTTTAGTCTGCAACTCTTTTCGTTTACTTGCGTAAGAACAGGTGACAGTCACTTTGAAAGTGACTGTCACCTAAAATGAAAGGAGTAAACATGACTGAAGTTAAAACTCTCACACGCAGTAAATCGAACCGTATGATTGGTGGTGTTTGCGCTGGGCTTGGCGATTATCTCAATATTGACCCAACCGTTATCCGCTTGTTATTTGTCTTGGGTTTCTTCACTTTCAATGGCGCTATGTTGTTGGTCTATCTCATCATGGCAATTGTTACGCCAGAAGGATAAGTTATGTCGTTGCGAGGAGGGCGCTCTTCCCGACGAAGCAATCTCCAACTTAATAATGAGATTGCTTCGGCACAAAGAACAAGGACGTGCCTCGCAACGACATATTAACGAGCTAATGATAAAAAGACATCTTCGAGCGTCGCTTCTCCCCTCTCGATTCTTCTCGCCTGAATATTTTTAGCGTTCAACAAATTTTCTATCGCTTTCTCGTCAATCCCCAAACTGATGACTCGCAAGTGATCGCCCGCCAACCCGACTCGCTCGACTCCGTCCATTTGATTTAACGCTTCCAAACCTTGCTCCAGCGGGCTTACGTACACTTCCCATACATCGCCCGCGATCACCTTTTGTTTCAGATTGGTGGGCGTATCCAGCGCCAATAGTTTTCCATCGCGCATAACGCCGACTCTTCCGCAATATTCAGCTTCATCCATATAATGCGTGGTGACGAGAATCGTCACGCCATTTTCCGCAAGGCTATAAATCAAATCCCAAAATGCGCGGCGGGCAGTTGGATCCACGCCGGAAGTGGGTTCGTCAAGAAATAATAATTTCGGTTCATGGACTAAGGCAATGGCAAGCGAAAGTCTTTGCCGCCAGCCGGTGGAGAAGGATTTTGTCAGCGTATGATAATGCTGGTTAAGACCGACCAAGTTCAAGGTATGTTTGATGCGCTCTTTATCCGTAATGCCATACACGCCGGCGTAGAAGGTCAAATTTTCAAGCGTGGTCAAGTCATCATAAATTGCAAACTTTTGCGACATGTAGCCAACGCGCAAACGAATCGCTTCGCTTTGTTGGGCAATGTCATAACCAAGCACAGTTGCCCGGCCTTCGGTTGGAAGGAGCAAGCCGAGCAACATACGAATCGTTGTAGTTTTTCCCGAACCGTTCGGACCGAGATAACCGACAATTTCACCTTGCTTAACTTCAAAGTTAATATGATCAACGGCGGTGAATTCGCCAAAGCGGCGGGTTAAATTTTGAACAGTGACAACAGGTTCATTCATGATTAAACTCGGTTAATAAAATAAATATATCTTCCAAACTTGGCGGCACAACGCGCAAACTATTTATTTTTGCATTACGCGCTTCGATTTGTTTTTGCAAACGCGCAATCACTTGTTGTGACGCGCCAGCCTTTACGCGCAGATGTAATTTATCGCCAAATGGAGAGACTTCTTCAACTTCTTCACTTTGCAGAGCAATGTTTTTTAACTCACGCAAAGGTTCGCCGCGCAATTCAAGAATGCGATCATTTAATCGTTGGCGCAAATTAGAAGGCGTATCTTCAGCGATGATTTTTCCGGCTTTCATAAAGCCAACCAGATGACAGCGCGAGGCTTCGTCCATGTAGGGGGTGGAAATAATGACAGAGACTCCTTCGGAGGTTGCAGGTTGTGAAACGAGTTTGATGACCAGTTGCCAAAAATCTTGACGGGTGACGGGGTCTACGCCGGTGGTGGGTTCATCGAGCAACAACAAGCGCGGACGAGTGACCAAGGCGGAAGCCAGCCCAAGTTTTTGTTTCATGCCGCCAGAAAGTTGACCCGCTCTTCTATCTTTGAATTTTTCCAAGCCAACAAATTCTAAGATCTCAAGCGAGCGCGGAAGCCATTCGGCGGAAGATAAACCGCGAATTTCGGCGAAGAAACGAATATTTTCCAGTACGGTTAAATCTTCGTATAAAGAAAAGCGTTGTGATAAATATCCAATTTGCGAGCGCGCGCTTTCAACTTGTTTCAAAACGTCATAGCCGCAGACATTGATCTCGCCTGCGGTTGGCAAGATAGCGCCTACCAGCATTCGCATGGTGGTCGTCTTACCGGCGCCATCCGAACCGACGAGGCCGTAGATTTCTCCAGCCCGAATATTGAGATTCACATCATCCACTGCGTGAACGTCATCGAAATATTTTTTCAATCCATTAGCTTGAACGAGAGTTTCATTCATAGTATTGTCGCAGGTGCGGTTTTCCAAGATTCAATTTCTTCAAAACGAGTAATACTAGCCATGAAATTCTCCTTCAATTTTCGACTTGCGACTTATGACTCTTCGACTTACTTAAAGACTACATCCGCCGGCATTCCGATTTTCAATTTACCGTCCACATTTTCAACGCTCAATTTGA
>JADLCG010000097.1 GCA_020847355.1 Anaerolineales bacterium
GCAGGCTACACTCAGGATGCGCTCAAAGAATTTGTCGAAGCCAACGTGACTTGCGCCTTAATTCGGAATGAACCGCTTCAGACTCCCGAAGACCTGCGCGTTGAACCCGCGACATTTCTCAACGGGTTGGCAGAAGTTGTTGGCGAGCTACGCCGCAGAACGCTGGATATTCTGCGGCACGGCTATTCCGCCGAAGCGGAGCGCCTGCTTGACATTATGGATGAAATTTATTCCGTGTTGGTGACGATGGATTACCCGGATGCGATCACCAACGGCTTAAGAAGACAAACCGATTTAGCCCGCGGCATTATCGAAAAGACGCGCGGGGATATCACCTTTAGCCTGCGCGGCGAGCATTTGGAAAAATCTATCGGCGAACTGCTGGATCGGTTCAACGGCAAGCCAGCCTGAGTTAAGTCCGGGGCGAGGAGTATTTAATCGTATGGCGAAAGCAGGGAAAAAATATCCGCTGGTTTTATATACGACGATGATGAATCGCTGGTGGACGGCGGTTTTTACTTTAGGCATCGTGACGCTGGCATTTGGTTTTGGTTTGCGCTGGATCGGCGAAGAAACTCGGAAGTGGCAAATGTTTATCGGCGTGGGCGGATTCGTGACGCTCGCCGGACTGGTGATTTTGACCGTGCGCAAGTTCGCTTATGTGCAGATCTTCCCGACATATTTTCGTTTGGTCACTCCATTTTTACGTTTGAATATTTCTTATAAGCGCGTGCGGCGCACCTCGACCACAACCTTTGGCGCGCTGTTTCCGCGGAAGAGTATTTCCAATTGGCGCGCCGAAATTATCGCGCCATTGGCGAAGATGACTGCGATCGTGATTGAACTAACTGCTTATCCGATTGCGCGCTGGCTCTTATTATTTTTTTTATCCCCGTTTTTTTTCAAAGATAAAACGCCGCATTTTGTCATTCTGGTTGAAAATTGGATGCAATTTAGTTCGGAGTTGGAGAGCGCGCGCTCTGGCGGGAGCGTAACGGCGCAAAAACAGATCAAACGTAAAGAAAATTCATCTATTCTTTCGCGGCTTCCGCGCGATAAATAAAATTCGTCCCTTCTCTTTATCTTTCAGGCGGCAGGCGCAGAAAAGCGCTTGCCGCTTTTTTCTTACAATTTTCTAATTTCTCCGCTCTTGACATTTGGTTGCAATAACTGTAAAGTTAAGCATGCTTAACTAAAAGGCAGGCTTAACTATGACCAAATCCCTCCAATTCAACCAATCCGTCCGCGCGTGGATGGACGTATTCATGCAACGTTCGATGAGCGGCTGGAAGTTATTCGCCAAATCTTGCGGGCTTTCGATGCCGCAGTTCAGCATCCTGATGCAGTTACATCACAAAGGCGCGTTCAGCATGTCTGAGGTGCGCGAGCGGTTTGAGATCACCGCCGCCGCTGCCAGTCAACTGGTGGATAAACTCGTGCAAAATGGCTTTGTCTTGCGCGAGGAAGACCCGAATGACCGTCGCGCCAAGTTACTGAACCTCACCGACAAAGGCAGAGACCTCGTCCAGCGCGGCGCTCAGGAGCGTTATCACTGGATAGACGGAATTTCTGCTCGGTTGAGCGAAGCGGATAAAGCGAAAGTCTCTGTGGCATTAGGCATTTTGACGGAAGCCGTCCAAGCCTTGGAACAAGAGCGGGATGTACAAAAAGCCTGACCGGTTTCTACAATTTTTTCCCACAATTAATTGATAAAGTAAACCTGTTTTTTTTTAGTTTCCATATTGCTATTTTCTACAAAACTTATCCAGCGTAAATTTATATTGTAAGGAGTAAAAAGCTACTATGCTTAAACTAGTAAGATATTTAAAACCTTATTGGTTGCCGCTCGCAATCTCCATCGTGTTGCTGTTCGTGCAGGCGAATTTCGACCTTGCCCTGCCTGATTATTTATCGCGGATCGTCAACACCGGCATCCAGCAGGGCGGCGTGGAAAATGCCGTCCCGGCGGCGATTCGTCAAAGCGAGATGGATCGCGTCGTCATCTTCTTGAGCGCGGCGGAAAAAACATCCGTGCTTGCGGATTACACGCTGGTTGATAAAGATTCTGCGGAGTATGACAAATACGTCAAAATATATCCCGCGCTGGAAAATGAGCCGGTCTATGTGTTGAACAAAATTGATAACGCGGAAATTGAGCGCCTGAATCCCATCATGGGCAAGGCGTTGTTGACCGTTTCGGGCATCGAACAGGCGATTGCCGACCCAGCGAAGGCGGCGGAAATGGGCGCGGCGTTCGGCGGGCTTGACTTGACCAAACTGCCGCCCGGCACAGACCTCTTCACCATGCTGGGAAAACTTCCAGCGGAACAACTCTCGAAGATCCAAGATTCAGCCAACTCGAAGTTTGAGGCGCTGGGCGAGAGCATGATCGTGCAAGCCTCTGTGCGCGCGGTCAAAGCGGAATATGAAGCGCTGGGCATGGATACCGCCAAACTGCAAAACGATTACGTGCTTTCGATTGGCGGCTGGATGCTCCTGCTGACGCTTCTCTCCGCTGTGTGTACGATCACGGTGGGGTATCTCTCCGCCCGCATCGCGGCTGGGTTGGCGCGCGACCTGCGCCGACTCACCTTCCAAAAAGTGGAATCTTTCTCCAGTTCCGAATTTGAGAAGTTCTCCACGGCTTCGTTGATCACGCGCTCGACCAACGACATCACGCAGATCCAAACGGTGATGATGTTCATGATCCGCATGATGTTTTACGCGCCGTTGATCGGCGTAGGCGGCATTCTCAAAGTGCTTTCGCAAGATTCGCCGCTGGCGTGGTTGATTATTGTTGGGGTTTTGATGCTGATCAGCCTGATCGCCATTATCATGACGTTCGCCCTGCCGAAGTTCCGTATCATTCAAAAACTGGTGGACCGCCTCAATCTGGTATCGCGCGAGAATCTCTCCGGCATGATGGTCATCCGCGCGTTCAACATGCAGAAGTTTGAAGAGAAGCGTTTTGAAAAAGCCAACGTTGACCTGACCGACGTGAGTCTGTACATCAACCGCCTGATGGTGATCATGATGCCGGTGATGATGTTCGTGATGAACTTGCTCGTCGTCTCGGTGACGTGGTTCGGCGCGAAACAAGTCGCCGACGCCAACATTCAGGTCGGCGATATGATCGCCTTCATGCAATACGGGATGCAGATCATGTTCGCGTTCTTGATGATGTCCATGTTGTTCATCATGTTGCCGCGCGCTTCGGTCTCCGCCGACCGCATCGCCGAAGTGCTGGAGACGGAGATTCACATCACCGATCCGAAAGAGCCGAAGAAATTCCCTGCGCCGTTCAAAGGCATGGTGGAGTTCCGCAACGTATCCTTCCGCTACCCGGGCGCGGACGAAGACGTTCTGCACGATATTAGTTTTACGGCAAAGCCCGGCGAGATGACCGCGTTCATCGGCTCGACCGGTTCGGGCAAGTCCACCATCGTCAATTTATTGCCGCGCTTCCACGAAGTGACGGGCGGAGCGATTCTGGTGGATGGCACAGACATCCGCGAGGTGACCCAGCATGACCTCCGCGAAAAGATCGGCTACGTCCCGCAGAAGAGCGCGCTGTTCTCTGGAACGATCGAGAGCAACTTGCGCTATGCCGATCAGAACGCCAGTTTGCAAACGCTTCACGCGGCGATCGAGGCGGCGCAAGCCAAAGAGTTTGTGGAGTCAACGCCGCAAGGCATCACCGCGGAAATTTCGCAAGGCGGCGCGAACGTCTCCGGCGGACAAAAACAACGCCTCTCCATCGCCCGCGCATTGGTCAAGAAGCCGCCGATCTACATCCTCGACGACAGTTTCTCCGCGC
>JADLCG010000098.1 GCA_020847355.1 Anaerolineales bacterium
AACTAGTCGCTAATAAGACTAAGATCGCCAGCGCAATATTGATTTGTAGCAACAAGCTTTCTTTTTTATTTAATTTTTCTAATTCCGCCGAGTTGGCTTTGTGTTTGATCAGCAAAATGCGCTGAATGGCGGGGAGAACTTCCCAGGTTTGAAGCGCCATAACGACGATCATCGCCACGCCGAGCAGATGTTTGACCAGCATGGCGATAGACCATTGCGTACTCACGTCTATGAAACTATCGTAATGCGGGTTGACGCTCATTTGGAATAAACCCGTAGCCGTCAGCAAGCCGATGCAAAACCAGGCGACCGGCTCAAGCTTTTTCTGTATCGCGGAGATTAAGCTCAATTGGTCGGCTAGTTGCAAGGTCCGTTTTGAGGCGGGGAGGACGAGCAAAAAAATGGCGCTGAGGCTTCCGATCCACGCGACAGTGGCGAGCATGTGAAGCCAATAGATCAACGCCAAAACCCATGCGGGCGGTTGAGGCAACATTATGGCGTAGGCGTAGCCGGTTCGAGCGTCGGCGGCTCAGGCGTGTTGGTGATCGCCGCAGTTGCGGTCGCCTCCAAAGTGGGCGTGGCCGGATAACAAGCGACAAACGCATCAGCAGAGTTGGAAGCGGCAGTTGAATCCAACTGCCCATAGGCGCTGGCGTTTTGATATTGTTGGTATGCGTCACAATAGCGCTGTTGATCGAATAATTCATCGCCATAGCGCATGGAGGCTTGATAGTAGCGTTGCGCGCCGGTCATCGTGCCATCCCAGAGAGAGGGCCAACCCACGCCAACTTCCGCAAAATAAGCCACAGCCTGAGACCAATCCAATTCCCAGAAAGATGCGCCAGTGATATACATGCGCGCGCCCTCGCGGAGACCTTCGGCAGTGCGGTCCAGCGGACCAAATCTCTCGGCTAATGAAAGCTGGTAAATACCGCCTTCCAAATTGCCTTGCTTAGTCAATAAATCCACGCCATAATTTCGCAAAGCGAAGTAATACATGCCGTCCACTTGGGCAGTTTTGTAGCTTGGGTCTAACTTACGGATACTATCCAATGCGCCCAATGCGCCGGGCCAATCTTGGGCGAGGATGAGTTGTTGAGCGCGCTCATAGGCGCTTTCTGCGCCGCTAAAATCCGGCGTGGGCGTCAATGTGGGCGTGATAGTTGCGGTAGGGATACTGCTCAACACGAGGACTTCAGTTAATTTTTCAGAAGCGCCGGGGAAACTCGGGTCTTTAGAAATAATATATTCAAGGCGCTGACGCGCAGACTCGTAACGTCCAAATTGAATATCCACCAGCGCAAACTGGAATTGCTCGCCGGCTTGCTTGGCGGAGAGTTCTTTATCCGCGCCTTTGCGATCTTGAATGCCTGCGCCATACCCGCTATATGCGCCCAGCCCAATGAGGACTAGAAAACCAAAGATAGAAATTAAGATAGAGCGCCAACGCGCAGGTTTCTTGACCGGTTTCAGAGGTTGCGTGTCTTCGGGTTTGCCCGCCTCAGGCTTCGCTGATTGATTTGACTGCGTACTCTCCAGATCGGCTGGCATATTAGGTTGCGTGGATTCAGTTTGTTCTGTCATGGGAATAATTATACTTCGCTTTATTTTTTGAAATTGATCTCTTGCAAAAGTCAATTGTAGGTCAGACTTTGAGCCTGACGTTCTTATAAAATTTTGCATATGGCGGGTTAAAAACCCGCCCTACAAATATATTTGCAAGAGGTTTAATTTAGAAAATCATAACTTAAAAAGCAATTTCGCGTCGGACCAAACTAACGCGAGCGAGATCAGCCCGCCAACAGCCATGCCGATTAACGCGGTAATCACCGCCCCGCCCGGCAGATAAAGGGCAATTAAATACGTCACTACGCCGCCAACGACCGCAGAGAATAACCCGCGCCAAACAGAACTGCCAACGCGGATCGGTTCATGCGTGCGTTTGGAGAGCCACTGAAAGAGGATGATCGCTTCTACCAGCAAGGCAATTTCGGCAAAAGCAATGATTGGCGCGCCGATGTGAGGGAAGAAGGTAATGCCCATCCCGCCAATCCCTAAGAACATGGCGAGGCGTAATAAAACTGCGTAAAGCGGAAAGAGCGGCTCTTTACGCGCATAGAAAGAGCGGGCGGCAACCTCATGGATGGCGAAGCCGGTCAAAGTTAATAAATAGGCGCGCGTAGTGGCGGTTAATAAAGCGGTGGTCGTTTCGTCAAAGCCGAAGACTGCGCGCACCAACGGATGAATCCCAGCGCTCATCACCGCCGCAATCGGAATAGTCAGCGAAATCAAAACGCGCAGGGCGCGCTCAATCGTCTCGCGGAATCCCGTCCAGTCCGCGCGCGCGGCGTATTCCGAAAGCGTGGGGAGTAACGCGGTGGCAAGCGCAGTTCCCAGCACCGTCTCCGGCACTTGCATAATCATCCAGCCGTAAGTTAATGAAGAGACCGCGCCCGCTTGATCCAAACGCGAAGCGAGATTATCGCGGGCAATGACCACAAATTGAATGCCAGCCATCGTCAACAAACGCGGCGCCATCAACTTAAGCGCTTCGATCAAACCAGTGTGACGCAAATTGAGCGCCGGCGTCCAACGAAAACCAAATTTGAACAAGCCCGGCAATTGAATCAACAAATGCAGAGCCGCTCCAAGAATCACGCCGTACACCAAACCATGAATGCCGAAGCGTTCGGCAAAAAACAGCCCGCCAAACACGCGCCCCACGTTATACATGGTTGGCGCCAAAGCCGGCAATACAAACGATTGATTGGCTTGCAAAGAAGCCGAGACCAAACCGCTGACGGAAAAAATAAGCGTGCCAATTAAATTCAAGCGCATTAATTCCACGAGCAATTTCAACTGTTCGGCGCTAAAGCCCGGCGCAATCACCAGCCGCGCTATCGGCTCGGCTAAAACGGCGATCAAAATCGCAAATGAACTTGTCACCACAAACGCCACATTGATCACGCGCGAGAATAAATCCCAAGCGGCGGCGCGGTTTTGCAAAGTAAGGTATTCCGTCAGGAGCGGGATGAACGCCATCGCCAACGCGCCGCCGGAAATTAAGGCGAACAAAACATCCGGCAAATTGTTCGCGGCGTTGTACGTATCCAACACTTGAACTTCATTGCCATATAAATTGATCGAAATGCGCGTGAAGAAAAACGCCAGAACTTTATCGAGCAGAAACAACCCCGCAACAATCAATGAATTTTTAGTCAGTTGAGAGAGCTTGTTCACTAGAACACCCCTTGATAAATTCCGCCGTCTACTTGCAACATTACGCCGGTAATGTATGCGGCGGCAGGCGAGGATAAAAACACAGCCGCATTGGCGAATTCTTCCGGTTGACCGATGCGCCCCAACGCGCTCAACGCGGTTTGTTTGCGCGTCTCTTCCATAACCGACGATTGATTCGCGGTTGCCCGGGCATTCATCAACTCTGTGACTCTTTCGGTCTCCGTCCAGCCCGGCAAAATGGAGTTGACGCGAATCCCCTCTTTACCCAGTTCTAATGCCAGCGATTTGGTCAAACCGACCGTCGCTGAACGAATGCTGTTCGAGAGCAGTAAATTAGCAATCGGCTGTTTCACCGAGACGGAAGTAATCGTCAGCACGCTGGCTGAATCAGATTTTCGCAGGAACGGAAGCGCGGCTTTGATCAAGCGCACGTGCGCCAGCAAACATAAATCCACGCCTTTTTGCCAGTCCGCTTCGTTCAAAGAATCGATCGAGCCGGATACGGGACCGCCCGTATTGGTAATTAAAATATCCAAGCCGCCAAAAGAATCCACAACGCCCTGAATGATTTTTTCAGGCATGGCAGGCAGGCTCACGTCTCCAGCCAGCCCGATCGCTTG
>JADLCG010000099.1 GCA_020847355.1 Anaerolineales bacterium
AGATCTTCTTTAAGGCAAAGCGGAAAAAATAACAACGAAGGCAGGTTGCAACATAACAAAATAAATAAAAGGATAGTTAGTAATCTCGTTAGTTTTTTGTTACTTTTGAGTTTTTCAATCATTTTGATTCCCTCCTTTCAAATTTATATTTATCAGCGTGGCATGTCCATTCCTTTATCTAAGCAAATTATACTCTCGTAAAATATCAATACAAAATTTCTCCTTTGGGGTTTCCCCCGCAATGTGCTTTATACTATACCCCCTCTCCTGATTTGTCAAGACAACTTTTGAGCGTTTGCTCTTATATCACCGCCCCATTGACATGCACATCTATCGTCGCAGTGGGCAAGCCAGTTACTCACGTCCCCTATAACAAGCTGACCTGCCCTATCTAGGCAGGTCAGCTTTCCTTCCTCTTAACCGAATCTTTCTTCGCGCCAGACATCGCCGCGATTATGATACCCCGCCTGCTCCCAAAATCCGCGTTTATCTTGCGACATAAATTCCAACGCCCTCACCCATTTCGCGCCTTTCCAGAAATACGGCGTTTCAAGGTCTTCGCGTCCAGCCATAAAACCGACAACCCCGCGCAAGGGATAACCATGTTCCGGCGTGAGCGCTTCGCCGTTCAAATGCGTCGCCAACAAAAATGTATCCTGCAAGACCACTTCCAAAGGCAAGTTGACCGTGAAGCCATATTCCGCATGTTGCATCACATGTGTAGCTGTGGATTTAATTTTGAAGAAACCATTTTCTATCAAAGCCTTTACTGAAACGCCTTCCCAAACCGTATTGAATTTGCTCCAACGCGTCACGCAATGAATATCCATTTCAATTTTTGTACGCGGCAATTGATTGAACTCATTCCAGTCCCAGCGCTTCTCTTCTTCCACCTCGCCCCATACGCGAAAATCCCAAGTCGCCGGATTAAACGCCGGCACGGGTCCGTAATGCAACACTGGAAACTTCTGCGTGAGGGCTTGCCCAGGCGGGAGCCGCCCCTCAGCGCGCATTTGGTCTTCCTGTCGGCGGCGATCCTGACCGTCAAATTGAAACATGCTTCACCTCGCTAATAATTAACAGAACATTCTACATTCTACATTCAGTAGATCTAAATCCTTAAGCAAATATTACCTGAAAAGCCGCAATCTCGCCCACTCGAAAAAAATAATTGCTCGTATAATTACAAAAAATATCTCAGCAAGCCGCAAGGAGGGAGTTTATGAAAACTCCAAGTTTCAAACAAAAGCTTCAATACTGGTTCGATAATTTCATGGCGCGCGGCACAAGCGCGATGCTGATCGGCTTATTCGTCCTCTCCGCACTGATTATCTTCATCGCCGCCGCGCTGGTCAAATTGACGAACACCGCGCCCAACGGCGAAAGCTTCCTCGAAGTAGCGTGGATGAGCTTATTACGCACGCTCGATTCCGGCACGATGGGCGGCGATACGGGCAGTCCCTTCTTTTTGCTGATGATGCTAATCGTCACTTTTGGCGGCGTTTTTGTAGTCAGCGCATTGATCGGCATCATCAACAACGGCATCGAAGATAAGATGGAAGAACTTCGCAAAGGCCGTTCGCTGGTTTTAGAAAACGACCATACGCTCATTTTGGGTTGGACGCCGCAAATCTTCACCATCCTCTCCGAATTAATCCTCGCCAACGAGAGTCGCAAAAGCGGCGCGGTCATCGTCGTTTTAGCCGACCAAGATAAAGTCGAGATGGAAAGCGCGATCAACGACCGCATTTCTGATTTCAAAAATACGCGCATCATTTGCCGTTCGGGCAATCCCATTGATCTCAACGATCTCGAAATCGCCAGCCCGCACACGGCGCGCGCAATCGTCGTCCTCGCAGAAGGCGCGGATTCAGATACGCAAGTAATCAAAATCGTCTTGGCGCTTACCAACAACCCAAACCGCCACGCCGAGCCGTATCACATCGTCACGCAAATTCGCGAACCGCAAAATATGAACGTGGTCAAAATGCTTGGCGCGAAAGACCGCGTGCTTCCGATTCTCACCAACGATTTGATCGCGCGCGTGGTTGCCCAAACCTCGCGGCAAAGCGGGCTGTCTATCGTCTATACCGAGTTGATGAATTTTGGCGGCGATGAAATTTATTTCAAAGCCGAACCCGCCCTAGTTGGCAAAACTTACGGCGAAGCGCTCTTCGCATTTGAAACCTCCACGGTGATGGGCTTGCGCACCGCCAACGGCGCAGTGACGATCAACCCATCAATGGACACGCGCATTGAATCCGGCGATCAACTTTTCCTGATTGCCGAAGATGACGACAAAATTATTTTTACCGATTCACGCCCCACTCTGGACCTGAACCTGATTCATGAATCTAAAAAAGTTTCCACGCCCAAGCCAGAACGCGGGTTAATCCTCGGCTGGAATCGCTCCGGCGCCACCATCGTCCGCGAGTTGGATAATTACGTCCCCAAAGGTTCGCAACTAACGATCGTTTCGGATATTGACGATCTTGAAAAACAAATCAAGTCGGAGTTCGGCAAACTTACCAATCAAAAAATCACAATTCTGGAAGGCGATATTCGCAACCGCGATTTACTCGAAAAGCTAGAAGCCTCCGAGTATGACCATGTCATCGTTTTGGCATACAGCCATCTGGAAGTGCAAGCCGCAGACGCCATCACCTTAGTGGCGCTTCTCCACCTGCGCGACATCGCCGAAAAAGACGAGACGCCGTTCTCTATCGTCAGCGAAATGCTTGACTTACGCAACCGCGAATTAGCGGAAGCGGCGCAAGTGGACGACTTCATCGTCAGCGAACACTTGATCAGTTTGATGATGACGCAACTCTCCGAAGACGCAGAATTGCTCGACGTTTTTACCGATATGTTCGCACCGGAAGGCTCGGAGATTTATCTCAAACCGATTAGCGATTATATTGAACTGGGGCAGGCGCTTAATTTTTATACTATCCTTGAAGCCGCGCGCCGCCGCGGCGAAACCGCCATCGGCTATCGCTTAATGGATCAAGCCAGTCATGCGGAAAAGTCCTACGGCGTTCACACCAACCCTAAAAAATCGGAGAAAATTTCTTTCTCCGCAAACGATAAAATTATCGTGCTGGCTGAAAAATAGTCAAATCAGCGGCAGTCGCCCTCAAAGCGACTGCCGCTTGCTTAAGCCAATCAAGCTAACTTTCTCCCGCTCCAAAACAACTCGCAACAATTGAGCGTTCTCAAGCGCTTGGGGATGATCGCCATGCAGGCACAAAGTATCCAGCCTGCCGCCGTGAATTAGTTTTAGCGCGTGCTTAGCAATCTCAAGCGGCGCTTCAATCACTGCCCCAGCAACGCTTCTAGATATTAAACTTCCGTCCGCGTTATAGCGCCGATCGGGAAAGCCCTCGCGCGCCACCTGCAATTGATTTTCAAGCCCCGCCTCGATTAATTTTGAATTCGCCAAGCCCACTAAAATCAAATTTTCATCAACCTCTCGGACTGCCCGCGCAATTGCCATTGCCAAATCATAGTCTCCAGCCGATTGGTTGTATAAAGCGCCGTGCGGCTTGATATGAGTCAACTCAACCGCTTCGACTTTGGCAATTTCAGCCAAAGTTTTAATTTGATCGAAGACCATCCGCTCCGCTTCTTGTGGCGCGAGATTCATTTCCCGCCTGCCAAAATTTTCGCGATCCTCCCAGCTTGGGTGCGCCCCAACCTTAACCTGAAATTGTTTAGCCAACCGAACCGTCTCGCGCATGGTGAATTCATCTCCGGCGTGAAAGCCGCAAGCGATATTCGCGGAAGTGATCAAAGGCATAATTGCCGCATCATTCCCTGCGCCTTCGCCCAGATCGCAGTTTAAATCTATTTGCATGGTTGCGCCAACTCGCTCACCAGCGCTTTATATTTGGCTTGCGCTTCTTCCAACTGCGCTTCCCTAAAGCGCAATTGGCTCACGCCCGCTTCGCATTGCGCCAAGATCGGCAAATCCGCCGCGATCAGATTGCCAATTTTAGGGTAGCCCCCCGTCGGCGGAGCGTCCGCCATCATCACCATCGGCTGGCCTTGATTCGTGATTTGAATACTGCCCATCGTCATACCTTCCGAAATCAATTCGGTTTTATCAAGAGTTTCAACGGCGCGCCCTGCCAAGCGGTAGCCCATACGGTCAAAAGATTTACTCACAGCGTATTCGCTTTCAAAAAAAGAGTTATTAAAACGCGCGCCTTGCGGACCCGCAATCACCGCGAGCGTTGGCGTTTGGCTATAAGGCATCAATTTATGCGCGGAAAAATTACGCGCCGCGAGTTTAGCTAATTCAAGCGTTGGTTTTCGATTTTCTAAAATATCTCCAACCTTCAGCAGGTTTCCAATTCCGCCGCGCAGATACGCAGAAGTTGAGCCTAAAATTTGCGGCGCTTCAAAACCGCCCGCAATGCTCAAGTATGCCCAATTCCCTCCGCTTGTTTTTTTGATTTGTACGCTCCAACCGGCGCGCACATAAAACGAAGTCCATAAGGGAAACGTCCAAACATAATTTTGAATTTCAAAGCCTGCGCCTGTCGCCGCTAAAACGCAATCGCGCTTGGCGCGCAAAATCACGTCGCCTAAACCAATTTCAAGAACCGTAGAATTTTGCGGGTTATCCAATAAACGATTGGCGACTCGATACGCGAACCAATCCATTGCGCCGGAAACCGGCACGCCATAACGCTGAAAGCCTCTGCGCCCCGCATCCTGAAACGTAGCCATCCCTGAAACATCAACGACTTCAAGCATCAGCGTCAGCGAGCGGAATAAATTTAACCGTATCGTTGGGCGCGAACAAAAACGGCGTTGGGCTGTTTGGATCAAATAATTTCAGCGCCGTCCAGCCGATGATCTGCCAGCCGCCCGGCGAAGCAAACGGATATATTCCAGTTTGCAAACCGGCAATCGCAACCGAACCAGCCCGAATGGAAGTCCGCGGCGTTGGCAGGCGCGGCATCTGCAAGCGTTCATCCAAAATCCCCAGATACGGAAAGCCCGGCATGAAGCCCATCAAATAAACGCGGTATTCTTTTTCAGAATGGATTTGAATCACTTCCGCGATGGAAATATTATTCGCCAAGGCAACCGCTCCGATGTCGGAATTAGCGGCGTCGCCGTAACGCACCGGGACCTCAAGCCTGCGTCCGCTTTCCCGCTTCATTTCGCTTATCTGTTGCAGTTTCTCTTCCGTCACGGCTTTGATTTGTTGAAATGAAAAATGTAACGCATCATAATAAATCGTCAACGTACAATAAGCCGGGACAGTCTCAATAATTCCGTTGACATTTTGCAAAAGAAAATCCAGCGCATGAACTTGGCGATTGACCTGCGGATCAATCTGCGCGCCAAGTTCAACCAGCATTGCCGAATCGCCGAGCGGCTTGAACATCAGCGTTCAAAAATAGAGATCGTTTCGATATGATACGTGTGCGGGAATAAATCAAACGGCGTAACTTGTTTGAGTTTATAACCGGCGGCGAGCAAACGCGCCGCATCGCGCGCCAGCGTGGCTGGGTCGCATGAAACATAAGCGAGCGTCCGCGGCTGGATTTGAATAATTGCGTCTAAGGCGTGTCTTTCAATGCCGGCGCGCGGCGGATCAACCAGCATGTAGATTTCGCCCTGTAGTTTTCCCGCCAAGCCGGGCAAAATTTCTTCGGCGGCGCCTTCATATAAATCTACATTATCAAATTCATCAAGGTTGATCGCAAAATCTTCGCAAGCGGATTCGGAAGATTCAACGCCAATCACGCGCCGGCATTTTGGAGCGAAGAATTTACTAAATAAGCCTGCGCCGCAATAAACATCCAGTAAAACTGTAGCTGAAGAAACTGGCAGTTCAGTCAGCAAATGTTTTGCCATTTTCTCAGCCATATTTGTATTGACTTGAAAAAAAGAACCCGCGGAAACATGAAATTCTTGATCCAGAATTTTAGCGGTTAGATAATTTTGCCCCGCGATCACGGCTGAATGTCCCGCGTAAAGATGCACCACTGAAACGTCGGCTTCAATTTCAAGCTCGGGCATTTCCGGCGTTTCAGATTCGAGAACGACCATTAATTCTTCGTCTGCCCCGCTACGCAAGGCAACGCGATCTACCTCGTCTTTTGATTCAAAATCCAAATCATGCCACAGGCTTTGAATACCCATATCCGGCAGGTGACATTCTGTAACTGGAACGATAAAACGATTCTGCGCGTCTACGAAACCAAGTTTTCCATCTGCGGTTAGATGAAACTGCACATGGTTACGATAATTCCATTCATGGTCCGATGGGACAATCGGCTTGACCGGCGGGTTTTCAATCTTGCCGATGCGTTTCAACTGGTCTATCAAAATTTCCGTTTTAGCTTTGAGTTGATTCTGATAAGCTAAGTTTTGATAATGACAGCCCCCGCAAACGGCAAAGTGAATACATTTTGGTTTGATACGCTCGGGTGAAGATTCTAAAATCTCAATCAGTTCGCCGCGCGCAAAGCCTTTTTTCTCTTCAGTGAGCCGTACTTTTACTTTTTCCCTCGGCAAGCCAAACGGAACGAACACGGCGCGTCCATCGGGCAAGCGCCCCATGGCTTCGCCGCCATAGGTTAATTTTTCAAAGGTAATTTCATAGATGAGGTCAGGCATAGTGAAAATATTATATCTTTAAGCGGCGGGTTGAACTGGCTGATTTAATTTAATAGACATTATCGGAAATTATTTCTGGACGCGGATTGACGCTGAAAACGCGGATTTTTCTTCTTTGATCCGCGTCAATCCGCGTTCATCTGCGTCCAATAAAATAACTTTAGCTGATTACCGATAAAGTCTAATAAAATCACCCGCCGGTTGCAGGCGGGTGATATAAAGAACACAGGGCTGGCTGGTTAATTCAATTCAACTGTTTGGCGCATGTTACGGTGATTGCGCTGAGCGCCTTTCTAATTCAAAATGAATGCCAGCACAATCAGCAAGCCGAACAAACTTCCGGCTAAAACTCCGATCCGCGCTAAATCTTTTTTGACGGTGGTGTAATCTGGGGCGAACTCAGTCCGCGCCGCTGAAGTTGCGGCAAAACTGGGGGCGCTGTTCACGGGACGTTTATTTTTCTTAGCCATTTTATTTTCTCCTAATTTTGTAATCGCGCAAAAACCACGATTCTTTTATTATTAACCAAATATGGATAACACGAAATCAAAGTGACGGTTGGCGAACCGGTCGAAGCCATCACTTCCACAGCGGTCGGTTCAACAATCACCGTGCGGTCTACAATATAGGTGAACTGTCTTTGTTGCGAATACACAATCACCTGATCGCCCGGCGAAAGCCGATCTAAATATCTGAAAATTTCGCCATACACATCGTCGTGCGCGGATAATACTACATTGCCGCTTTCTCCGGGTTGCGCCGAGCCGATATATTGACCCACGCCTTTTTTCAACTGTTCCCAACCATCGCCTTGAATGATCGGCGCATCCACTTTAATAGCGGGGATTTGCAAGCGCACCGCCTGATTCGGC
>JADLCG010000100.1 GCA_020847355.1 Anaerolineales bacterium
CTAAATTCTTAGCGCGCCTCCGCGATCTGAAAATTGACGACCATTTAGCCCTCCTGCAAACGAACTTCAGCGCCGGTCACGCGGGCGCCAGCGGACGCTACGACCTGCTCGAAGAAAGCGCCTTAGACTTTGCGTTTTTGATCGAGCAGTTGAATGGAAACTGAGATGTGACATCCGGCTTTTAAGAGTAACTCTCTTGAAACCTAGCCCAGTCTTGCAAATGGTAGAATCTTTTTATAAATTCGGAGGCTATCTATATGACTGAAGCTGTAATTGTTGACGCATTGCGTACGCCGATTGGCGCGTTGGGCGGAGCGCTCGCTTCCGTCCGCCCGGATGATTTGGCGGCGCAGGCGATTAAATCCTTGCTGGAAAGAAATCCGTTTGATCCCAAATTGATCGAGGAAGTTTTTCTAGGTTGCGCGAATCAAGCTGGGGAAGATAATCGCGATGTGGCGCGCATGGCGTTGTTGTTGGCAGGCTTGCCATTAGAAGTAGGCGGCGTGACGGTGAATCGACTGTGCGCTTCGGGCTTGACCGCGATCAGCCTGGCGGCGCGCGCAATCAAAGCTGGAGAAGGCGAAATCTATATCGCTGGCGGCGTTGAAAGTATGAGTCGCGCGCCGTACTCGCTCCCCAAAGCCGAAGCGGGTTTTTCATTTGGTAATTTAACCGCGTATGATACGGCGCTAGGTTGGCGCTATCCAAACCCCAAAATGAAAGCTTTATATGGAATCGATTCGATGGGCGAGACGGCGGAAAACATCGCTCAAGAACGCCCGCACATCACCCGCGAAAAACAGGATGAGTTTTCAGTTCGTTCGCATCAACTGGCGCTCAAAGCCATTGATTCAGGTAGATTCAAACAGGAGATTGCGCCGGTTGTCATCCCGCAAAAAAGGGGCGATCCTAAAATTGTGGATACGGACGAACGTCCGCGCCGCGATACGAATTTAGAATCTTTAGCAATACTAAAACCGGCGTTCGCCAAAGAGAATGGAACCGTCACCGCCGGCAATTCGTCTGGATTAAATGATGGAGCCGCGGTGACGCTCGTGATGAGCGAAGCGAAAGCCCAGGCGCTAAACTTAACGCCGTTGGCGCGCATCGTCACATCTGCTTCGGCGGGCGTGCCGCCGCGCGTGATGGGTTATGGACCGATCCCCGCCGCGCAAAAAGCGCTGGCTCGCGCCGGTTTACAAATCAACGATCTAGGTCTGGTTGAACTCAACGAAGCCTTTGCGGTGCAAGCGCTGGCAGTGATGGAAGATTTGAATTTGAATCCTGAGATTGTTAACGTGAATGGCGGAGCGATCGCCATCGGACATCCGCTGGGTTGTTCTGGCGCGCGGCTGGCGACTACGCTTGTGCATGAAATGCGGAATCGCCGCAACGTGAAATATGGGCTGGCGACTTTATGCGTAGGCGTCGGTCAGGGCGAGGCGCTGATTCTTGAAGCCCTTGCCTAACTGTTAGAACGCTCAAATGGAGCGCTCTAAAATTGAGGAGAACCATGAAAAAACTTTTACTTTCTTTAATTTCAATTCTCTTGATCACTGCGTGCAACGCGCCAACGACTCAAAATGCGAGCGAGATGAGCGCCATCCCCACACAGCCCGCAACAGAGAAGGCAACCGCGCTCCCAACGGACGCGCAAACATTTTCCGCCGCCGGCGAAACCGCCTTGCCGATTGAGATTAACGCGCCGCTGGTTGAAACTCCGCAAATTATGCGGATTGATATGCTCGATCCAGTCAACGGCTGGGGCGTGACCGATACGCAAATTGTCCGCACCAACGATGGCGGAGTCACTTGGTATAACGTCACCCCGCAAGCTATCGTTGAAGCGGGTTACAACGTCAAAGAATATTTTTTGAGTCCGCTTCGAGGCTGGTTATTAACTGCCGACCCAGATAACTATTATGCCAGCGGCACGCTCTATCAAACTTCTGACGGCGGAATTACTTGGACTTCTAACTCGGTTCCATTTGGCGACGGCGTTTTAGCGTTTCTGGATTCAGATAACGGCTGGCTGATGGCTGGGCTGGGCGTAGGCGCGGGCAATATGGCGGTGGCGATCTTCCAAACAACCGATGGCGGCGTCACTTGGGAACGCACGTTTATTAACGACCCCAATGTAGAAGGCTTCGGCGATTCGCTTCCTTTAAGCGGACTCAAATCTGGAATCGCTCCGCTCAATATGCAAACCGCGTGGATCTATGGCGTGGTTTACGCTTCCGGCTCGGCTTATGTCTTTCGCACCGACGACGCGGGTCAAACTTGGTCAAGCGTTCAATTGCCGCTTTCAGAGCAAATGCAAAACGCGGATTTGATCGCGAAGGGCATTCAATTCACCTCCGCGACGCAAGGCTTTTTAGTGTTAGAAGCGCTGGGCGCAAAAAACAGCACGGTAATTTATCAAACCAACGATGGCGGCAAAACTTGGCAATCCACGAACGCCACTTTACCCGAAACGGATTTGTTCAATATTTTATCGGCGCAGGAAATGATCTTCTATGGCGCCGACCAATTCTACGTTACAAAAGATGCGTCCGCCACGTGGAGCATCATTCCGCCGGATGTTGTCTTTGGCGAATCCTTATCCGGGTTTGATTTTGTCAATGCGTCTAGCGGCTGGGCGATCACATACGATTCGACGAACAGCCATTACGCGCTGTATCGCACGGAAGACGGAGGCGCCACATGGTTCGGAATCATCCCGTAATTTTTTTGCTGATTTTGACTTTGACGACTCTCGCCTGCGGATTGCCGTCCACGGCTCTGCCTACGCTCACGCCTGTTCCCGCTCAACCGGCGACTCCTACGCTCGCGCCGCAACTAACTCTCGATCAGATCAAGAACGCTCAATATAAATTGAACGCGCGCGACGATCACGCAATTGTGCAATTGACCGACGGCGTTTATCAAAACGGCACGGATAATACAACTGCCGATTTTGCGCGCGTGTTCTTAACTGAAAACATTGCCTTTGGCGATTTAGACGGCGATGGCGTGAATGAAGCGGCGGCCGTATTTTTTGAAAACTTTGGCGGCACCGGCAGTTTTGGCTATGTGGTCGTTTATTCGCTTTCAAATAACCAACCGATCTTTGTAACCGCTACGCTGATTGACGACCGCCCGATGATTAATCAAATTTCAATTGAAAACGGCGAAATCTTTTTAGACGCAGTTACGCATGGCGCAGAAGACCCGGCTTGTTGCCCAACCTTGGAAACTACGCGCCGCTATGCGCTGGTGAATAATCAATTACGCATGGTGCACTACACAACCAATACGCCCGATGGGCGGAAGCGCGAAACGCAAATCACCGCGCCTGTGAATGGAACTGAAGCGAGCGGCGCGATCCAAGTGAGCGGCAATGTGAGCATTGCGCCGTTTGAAAATAATTTATCCTACTTTATTTATGGCGCAGATGGCGCGCAGTACGCTGAAGGTCCCGTGATGGTTCACGCGCCAGATTTCGGCGCGCCCGGCACGTTCGACGAGACGATTTCTTTGAAGGATATCCCAAGCGGCACGCTGGTTTATATAGAAATACAAGATATCAGCGCCGCCGATGGCTCTTTGCTAACGCTCGATGCCGTGAAAATAACCGTCAAATAATTACAAAAGGAGCATCTTATGCCGCACTTAGTTCGTGATTGGATGTCCAGCCCGGTCATCGTAGTCGCCCCAGAGATGAGCGTCTCGTATGCCATGACGCTCATGCGCCGCCGCAATATTCACAGCGTGCTGGTGGAGATTCTCCACAACCAAAGCTTAACTTACGGCATTGTCACCACCACCGATATTCGCGACAAAATTGTTGGGGCGGGGCGCAATTCGGCTGAAGTTTTAATTCGGGAGATTATGTCTTATCCGGTCACTACGGGCCGCCCCGAATGGACTTTGATGGAATGTTCCCAGTTAATGCAAAAAATGCACATTCATCATTTGCCGATTGCCGACGAGAGCGAAACTTTGATCGGGCTAATTTCGGCAACTGATATTTTTATGTCTGTGGAGGAGCAAGGCTGGGAAGAAGAAGGTTGATTGATAAAGAAACGTCCCGCAGAGTTTGAAACCTGCGGGACGCCAGCGTTACGCCTGTTGCGCTTTAGCGGCGGCTTGCTTCATGTGCGAAAGCACGCCCGTAAAACCGGTAATCCGTTGTTGCGAAACCGCTTCTTGTAAATTCATCGGGTGATAAAAATCAATTGGCACGGAAACGATCTCTTCAAAGGCGCAACCGTTCAATCCGTTGAGCAAAATAGACGCCAAGCCGCGCACGGTGGGAGATTGCGGCGGAATATCCAAATAAAATTGAATTCCGCCATGCTCGTCTTTTTCAGCGATGATAAAAACGGGGGTCATGCACTCCGGCACAGACTCCATCTGATCGCGTTGCGTTTTGAAGCGCTCCGGCAGGTCTGGCAATGTTTCGGCGTAAGCGATCAGCGTCTCAAGCTTTTCTTCTCGCGACATGCTCGCGATCATATCTATAATTTCTTGCAGGTTTTGAGGTAAAGGCATATTGTCCAATTAGGGCGGGAGGTTGAAGCCCGCCCTGATAGTTTATTTTTTATTTTTCAATTGGAGCGTCCACCAAGTTGCCCCATTCCGTCCATGAACCGTCATAATTCTTGACGTTAGGATAACCCAGCAGATACTTCAATACAAACCAAGTGACCGAAGAGCGCTCGCCAATGCGGCAATAGGCAATGACTTCGCCGTCGGCTTTGATATTTTTGCCTTCGTAGAGCGCGCGCAATTCTTCAGGAGACTTGAAAGTCGCATCCGCTTCGTTGACCGCCTGAGACCACGGAATGCTCACCGCCGTTGGGATGTGTCCGCCGCGCGTTGAACCTTCTTGCGGGTAATTTGCCATGTGGGTCAATTCGCCGCTGTATTCTTTTGGCGAGCGAACGTCAACCAAGGGTTTCTTTGCATCCAGTTGTTTGAATACGTCGTCGCGGAAGGCGCGAATGGATTTATCCGCCTCTTTCGCGCGGTAAGCTGTTTTAGCATACGAAGGCGTTTCTTTCACGAATGGGCGTTTTTCCTGTTCCCATTTAGTGCGTCCGCCGTTCATAATTTTTACGTTCTGATGCCCGTAGTATTGGAAGAGCCAGAGCGCGTAAGCCGCGAACCAATTGGATTTATCGCCGTAGAAGACGACGGTGGTGTCGTTGGCGATGCCCAAGGCTGAAACGAGTTCTTCAAATTTTTCTTTGGTTAGAAAATCGCGGCGTAGCGGATGTTGCAGGACGCTGAACCAATCCACATGTACGGCACCTGGGATGTGACCGATGGCATACAGCAAAGGATCTTCGTCTGATTCAACGATGCGGACGTTGGCGTCTTGCAAATGAGCCGCAACCCATTCGGTATCAACAAGGTATTCAGGATGAGCGTAAGACATGGTTAAGTTTTCCTTTTTCGGAGAGCCGGGTTTCAATCAGCTCGAAATTTGTTATTTCAAAAATAAAAAAGCAATCAACATAAAACAAAAGGACAGCGAACCATCCTGCGCGGACAGATTTGTGCGCGGGAGCCGTTCCACTATCCTAAGTCGTTGACTGCTTGTTTTGGGTGAGCGTCTTAGGCGTGGTTACGAACCCCGCCATAGACACGAGCAATAGTTGAGAATTTTCATAAGAATTATCGTATTTTACGGAAATCAAAAAATTTGTCAAGACAAAAATTTTTATTTGTTAATAACAATGTTATGCAGTACTGCAATATTCAGCTTGCATTTTCGGGCAGAATAAATGTTATGGTGCGAATAAAGCGCGTAAGGCGAGTTAATAAGCTGAGAAACTTGGCGCGTATTAAATCGGGGATGATGTAAAATTGAGATGTATGCCGAAACAGAAATATTATGTGGTTTGGAAAGGTCGTCAGACGGGCGTTTTCACTTCATGGGCGGAATGTGAAAAGCAAGTGAAAGGGTATGTTGGCGCGCAATTTAAGGCGTTTGCCAGCGAGACCGAAGCAGACTCTGCGTTTCTTGGAAAATATGAAACTTATGAAGGTAAATCTGCTACGCAGGGAAATTGGAAATTGGCGAGCGTCCAGCCTTTGCTTCCTTCCATCTGCGTGGATGCCGCTTGTAACGGCTCGCCGGGGAAGGTTGAATTTCGCGGCGTGAATACGGAAACGGGAGCGCAAATTTTTCAGGCAGGTCCCTATATGGACGGCACGAATAATGTCGGGGAATTTTTAGCGATCGTCCACGCGCTTACTTGGCAATCCAAACATAATTTAGATATGCCCATTTATTCCGATTCGGAGAATGCGCTTGCATGGGTGCATACCGGCGTGTGCAAAACGCAATTGAAGCATACGTTGAAGAACGCGATTATTTTTGCGTTGATTCGGAGCGCCGAAAATTGGCTGGCGGAAAATGAATTACCTGAAGATAAAATTTTGAAATGGGATACGAAATTGTGGGGCGAAAATCCCGCCGATTTTGGAAGAAAATAAAAAATGGCGTAGACGATCGGAGAATTATGCAAACAGCCTTATTGATTATTGATATTCAGAAAGATTACTTTCCAAATGGGAAATTCCCGTTAGTTAACCCGCTGGAAGCCGCAAAAAAGGCGTATCTGCTTCTGCAATGTTTCCGCGAGCATGGCGGGCGGCACGTTCATATTCAACATATTTCGCTGGAGCCAGACGCCAGCTTTTTCGTCAAAGGCAGTGAAGGCTCGGATATTCACGATGCGGTCGCGCATTTTGAAGGCGAGCCAATCGTTTACAAGCACGAGGTCAATTCATTTCTCAATACGAACTTGCTTGAATTGCTCAAAAGTTGGGGGACTGAGCGCGTGGTGATTACCGGCATGATGAGTCACATGTGCGTAGATTCAACCGCTCGCGCCGCCGCGGATTTGGGCTTCAAAGTCATCGTGGCTGAAGACGCTTGCGCCACACGCGATCTTGAATTTGGCGGCACGATCATCCCCGCCGAGCATGTGCACAAAGCCTACATGGCGGCTTTGGAATGGTACGGTCAAGTGATGAAGGCGGATGAAGCGCTTGCTTTGTTAGCCAGCGAAATGCAGAAATAATTATCAGGCTGAAAGCCGGCTTACAGAAAACTTATCTCGTCAGCGTAGAACTTGCATTCACTAATGAGGCAAGTTCTGCTTTTGTGGTGATGACCGCATCGCCCAGTTGACTTAACGCCAGCGCGGATAGAGTCACGCCGTATTTCAAGCCCTGCGCGATATTTCCATGCAACCAGCCATATAGCACGCCGGCGGCGAGCGCATCGCCTGCGCCAAGCCGATCTATGATTTTGGTTGGACGGGCGGGTTCATGCTTCCAGATTTCCCCATCCCAAGCCATTGCGCCATTTTCACCAAAGGTGACGACGACATATTTGGCACGACTCATTTTCAGCATGGCTTCGGCGATCTCGTCCATTTCTCCGCCGCAACCAAATAAGCGCGTAGCGTCTGCTTGACTGCAAAATAAAATCTCCACATTTTGTATCATCGGCACAAGAATTTCTTGGGCTTGTTTTTCCGTCCATAGTTTTTGACGATAGTTCACGTCAAAACTAATTGGAATATTTTTTTCTTTTGCTTTTTGTAAGGCTTGGAGCATAATCTCGTGACAAGAATCAGATAACGGGGGAGTGATGCCTGTGAGATGTAGGATGCGTGTATCCAGTAAGGAGCGCCAATTGACGTCTTGGGCAGTCAAAGTCGTCGTGCTGGAATAGGCGCGATCATACGTCACCTGAATGCCGCGCGGCGGTTCGGCAAATTCAACGTAATAAGTCCCCAAGCGTCCTTGTTCCCGCCAAATGATATTGGATAAATCCACACCTGCTAATTGCAAATGATTAGAAGCTATTCTGCCTAGCGGATTTTTGGGCAAAGCGCCAGCCCAAGAGACTTTTTTTTCCAGCCTTGCCAATAATGTAGCGACGTTCGCCTCGGCGCCAGCGGGATATACATCCAATTTTTTTGCCGCTTCCAAACGCTCGCCGGATGGCACGCTGAGCCGCAACATTATTTCGCCGAAGGTCGTCGCGTCAAAGGTTGGATCAGCCATTTTTTCCTTCCAGCCACAGTTCGCGCAATTGCTTGGCGCGTTGCGTGAGGTCTGCGGCGCTTTGTTCGCGATTGACAACCAGTTTGCTTCCTAAGCCTACGGCAACCGCGCCTGCTTTGGCATACGCGGAAATATTCTCTGCGGAGATTCCGCCTGTTGGCACAAAATCTATATCGTCGAGCGGGGCGCGCAAGGCTTTGAGATAAGCCGCGCCAGCCGTATCTATTGGAAATAGTTTGAGCATTTTGCATCCGCCCGCAAAAGCGGTTTGCGCTTCGGTGGCGGTGAACACGCCGGGCAGGTGAAGTAGATTTTTACTCTGCGAAAGGGCAGTGGACGCTGAATCATAATTTGGGGAAATAAGAAATTGCGCGCCTGCATCATGGGCTTGTTGCACGCCGATTGTGTTTCTCACTGTGCCTGCGCCGATCAGTAACTCGTCCCCGAAATGCGCGCGTAACTTGGGCAAGGCTTCTAGCACGGCGGGGCTGTTGAGGGTAATCTCCACTACCGAAACAGAACCCGCTAACAGCGCGGCGCTGATGCGGAGCATATCCTCCGCTGAAAAACCTCCGCGAATGATAGCGATGATTCCGCAGGCTTTGATTTTTTGTGTCGCTTGTTCAATGCTCATACTTTATCTCACTGTGCCGCGCGCGGCAACTTTCCAGATTACTTCCACTTGATTATTTCTCATGCCGACCACTTCGTCGAACAAACAAGTGACTGTGCAACAATGATTGGGAATAATGCTGACGCGCTCGCCGATCTGCGGCTTGGTTTTACATGCAGAAAAATCTACCAGCCCATGCTCTTCGGACAAGGCGTAAATTTTCGCTTCGGGATATTCGCAAATGTAACCATAGCCATCGAGTCCATGCAGATCGCTTGAAAGCGATTTACTGCCCGCGTCTAAAATTCCGCGCGTTTCGGTTGGGCGGCTGACTACCGTGCTCCACACGCGCAAGGCGCAGGTATCCAAAGTCACCGCGCCAGAACGCATGGTGAGGCGATCGCCATAAACGTAAATGCCGGCGCGATGCTCGGTGATGCCAATGGCTGAATCCGCTTGCCACATGGTGGGCGTGCCGCCGCCGCTGACTCGTTTGATTGCGATATTTTCTTTTTTCAATAATTCGCGGGTCTGGTTTACAAAATCCGCAACGCCTGCGCTATATGGCGCCGACATATTTGGGTAAGTCATCAACCCGCCAAAATCTAAATTGGGCAATTGCGAAATTGTTTTTGCTAATGCCGCCGCTTGTTCTGGCGTTTGCACGCCGCAGCGCTGTGCGCCTGTATCGCACTCCACTAAAACTTCCAGCGTTAGATTATTTTTTTGCGCCGCGTCTGAAAGACCTTTGGCGACAAATTCCGAATCGCAAGTGACGCTAACTTTGATGCGCTTGGCGAGTTTCATTAGGCGGTTTAGTTTTGCTTCGCCGAGGATATTGTATGGAATGAAAATGTCTTTAAAGCCCGCCTCTGCCATCACTTCCGCCTCGCTGACTTTCTGACAGGTGATGCCGACTGCGCCAGCTTCAATTTGCATTTGAGCGATTTCGGGAATCTTGTGCGTTTTGATGTGCGGGCGATTGGCGATCTGGCGTTCGTCTAAAAAACTTTGCAAGCGTTGAATGTTGCTTTGTAGTAGATCAATATCAACGACTGGCACGGGCGTTTCTAAATCCGCAATGCGCATGAATTATTTTTCTCCAACATAAGCGATCACGTCAATTTCAACGAGAATATTATTGAGTTGACTGCCCACCGTAGTGCGCGCAGGCTTGGGGTCGGGGAAGTAGGTCGCGTAAACTTTGTTATAGGCTTCAAAATATTTTAAGTCGCTTAGGTGCGCGGTCACTTTGACCACATCCGCCATGCTCGCGCCGCCCGCCGCCAGAATCGCTTTGATATTTTCCAACACTTGCGCGGTTTGCTCTTCTACCGTTTCGCCCGTTTTGCCAGTGGCTGGGTTCAGCGGACCTTGCCCCGAGACGAAGACAAAATCTCCAACGCGAATCCCTTGCGAGTACGCTCCGATGGGTTGCGCGCTTTCGTTCGTAGTGATCTGTTGTTTTGGCATGTGCTTGCTCCTTGTGGATGTTTTTATTTAATTTAAGATACGGCGTAAAACGCGCATCCAATTTTCGTGCATGATTTTTTTTATATCCGCCTGCTGATAGCCGCGGCTTTCAAGAATTTCGGCGAGCTTTTGCAAATCCGCAATTGTGTGTAAATCGGCAGGGGATTGCTCACGACCAAAACCGCCATCCAAGTCACTGCCAATCGCGGCATGCAAACAATTGCCCGCCAGTTGACATATATGATCAATATGATTGACGACATCTTCCAAGACAACTTTTGGATTTTCTTTTGCGCCGCGTTGCCAAGCGGGGTGGAGCATCCAATTATCTAACGCGGCGCCGATCACGCCGTCCCGTTCAATAATGGCGCGCAATTGGCGATCGTCAAATTGTCTTTGCCCTGGCACGAGCGCGCGGCAATTGTTGTGGCTGGCTAAAACCACTCCGTTGAAATTTTCCAACGCTTCCCAAAACGCTTCGTCGGTTAAGTGCGTCAGATCTAACGCGATATTCAATCTTTCCATTTCAGGCAGTAAGGCAAAACCGTTTTTCGTGAATCCGAGATTTGTGGATGTGCCGCCCGCATAACGACCCGCTCCATAATGGGCTGGACCAATCACACGCACGCCCGCCGCTTTCCACGCTGATAGTTGATTCGGCGAAAGAAGCGGGTCAGCGCTCTCCATGCTGATGATGATTCCCGGCGGCGGTTGCTTTGCGGCTGTGTCCGCTTCCCACGTTTGCCATTCTATAAAGTGATTTTCTAATTGCGCTTGGTTTACAAGCACGCGGATTTCATCTAACTCCTCCAGCCCGCGATAATACGCCAATTGACCTTGCGCAATGCCATATGCCTGCGCTGGCGATTCGTAATCAATATCAGGTTGGGGCGTGCCTGTGGAGCGCGCCAATAAAGTGGCGAAGCAAATTGCGACGCGCCCTTTACGCATTTCAGGCAGTGAGATAGTCCCCATACCGCGCCCCGCGCCTTGAAGTTGTTTTTCCTGTTCACGAATCAAATTAATCGGACGCTGAAGGTTTCGATTCCATTGGAGCGCGTTCCAAGCCAAGTCGAGATGCGAGTCAATGATGAGCATGGAACTGATGATACCAAAACTTTATCTTTAATAAGAGAACCCGAAATTTGCGCCATTTTCGGTTCATCCCCGCGTGTGTGGGGAATACTCATGATTCTCTTTACTTATGATAGAAGAGAACTGAATTTTATAGGTAGGCGGAAAGCGCTTTCGATTAATAGGCAATAAAAAAGCGCCTTCTGAAATTTTTCCAGATGACGCTTAAAACACAACGTTCTAAAACAATTTGTTTTAGAACGTTGTGTTTCAAAATTACTTCGTGCGGTCCCGACGGGCGAAAATTCCAACATTATTGCGATGGAATCGAACTACTTCCGCCCGGCATACAAAAGTCAGAAGCTCTGACAATTTTGGACTATCGAAGAAAACGTGATCTCAAATAGCTATTAACGCAGCTCAATGCAAAGAGCGGCGCTCGCACATTCGTGTGTGGGCGCC
>JADLCG010000101.1 GCA_020847355.1 Anaerolineales bacterium
AAGGTTTTGCATCCGGTGGCGGGCAAGCCGATGATTTGGCACGCCTTGAGCGCAATTCAAGCCGCAACTACCGAAAAACCAATTGTCGTAGTTGGGCATGGCGCGGAAGCAGTGACTAACTATCTCGGCGCTTCGGCGCAACCTGTTCTGCAGGAGCCGCAATTAGGCACGGGACATGCGGTGATGCAAGCCGAATCCGCTTTGAAAGGCAAAACAGATTTAGTGGTGGTCTGTTATAGCGATATGCCTTTATTGCGCGGGGAAACTTTGCAAAAACTGGTCGAGACGCAGAAGAACAATTCCGGTCCAATCTCCATGTTGACAGTTGTAGCGGACGATCCGCGCGGCTTTGGGCGGATTATCCGCAAGGCAGATGGCACAGTAGCGGCTATCGTTGAGGAATATGTCGCCACGCCGGAGCAGTTACAGGTCAAGGAATTGAACGTGGGGGGATATTGTTTTGACGCAAATTGGCTATGGGATGCGTTACAGCGCATTCCTAAAAATCCCAAAAAAGGCGAATACTATTTGACTGATACGGTTGAACTTGCCGCGCAGGCTGGCTTGCCCGTGCAAGCGACCATGATGCGCGATTTGGAAGAGACCATTGGAGTCAATACGCGCGTGCATTTGGCGGAAGTGGAAACTGCCATGCGCCGCCGCATCAACCGCGAACACATGCTCAACGGCGTCACCATGCCCGACCCTGATTCGGTTTACATTGAAGCGGGCGTGCAGATTGACAAAGATACGACGCTGATGCCGAATACGCACTTGCACGGAAAAACGACGATTGGCGCAGGCAATCTGATTGGACCCAATACCATTATCCGCGATACGGTAATTGGAAAGCAGTGCAAAATTTTGGCTTCTGTTTTGGAAGGCGCAACTTTGGAAGACCACGTGGATTTAGGTCCATTTGCGCGTTTACGCAAAGGCGCGCATTTGGGCAACCACGTGCACATGGGGAATTTTGGCGAGGTGAAAGATTCGTATCTGGCGGACGGCGTGAAGATGGGGCATTTTTCTTACATTGGTAACGCGCAGATCGGGGCGAATACGAATATCGGCGCCGGCACGATTACTTGCAATTATGACGGCGAGAAAAAACATCCGACTGAAATTGGCGAAGATGTGTTCATCGGTTCGGATACGATGCTGGTCGCGCCGCTCAAAATTGGCGCGGGCGCGAGAACTGGCGCCGGCGCAATTGTGACCAAAGATATAGCGGAAGATACTTTAGCGGTGGGCATGCCCGCGCGCGCGATCAAGAAACTGACTAGAAAGCCGAAAAAATAAAATCAAACGCAGGTGAATATGATCAAAAAAGAAGAACAACAAGCGCTGATTGATTTAGCCAACGAAGCTCGCCGCCGCGCATATGTGCCGTATTCAAATTATCCAGTGGGCGCGGCTCTGCGCACCAAGAGCGGGCGTTTATATACCGGCGTGAACGTGGAGAATGCGGCATATCCGCAAACCATGTGCGCTGAAAGAGTCGCGATCTTCAAAGCGGTTTCAGAAGGCGAAATGGAATTTGAAGTGATTGCCGTAGTTACCAATAATGGCGGCTCGCCGTGCGGCGGATGCCGGCAGGTGATGGCTGAATTTGGGCTGGACGCTTTGGTCTTGCTGGCGGATGGGGCGGGGGCTTTGCAAAAAGTGATGACCGTCTCGGAATTATTGCCGGAGGCGTTTACGCCCAAGCATTTGCAAAATGGCTGACTTCCGTTCGTTTCGCGCCTCGGCGATTGTCCTGCGGCACAGCGATTGGGGCGAAGCCGACCGCTTATTGACGCTCTATACCCGCGAGCAGGGCATAGTCCGCGCTTTGGCGAAAGGCGCGCGCAAAACGACCTCGCGCAAAGCGGGTCATTTACAGCCGTTCACGCAAATCACAGTCCAGTTAGCTAAAGGGCGCGATCTATTGATTGTGACTCAAGTGGAAACGGTTAACGCATTTTTGACTTTGCGCGACAACCTTGAAAAAATAAGCTATGCGGCCTACGCGGCGGAACTTTTACTGCGCTTTTCCTACGAAGAAGAAGGCGGCAACCCGACAGTTTTCAAACTGCTGACCGATACGCTCCAGCGGCTTGAAAAAGAAGCCGATAGCTGGCTGGCGTTGCGTTATTATGAAATGCGCTTGTTGGATGCGGTGGGGTTTCGTCCGCAGTTGTTTGCTTGCGCGAATTGCGGACGCGAGATTTTGCCCGAAGATCAATTTTTTTCTTTTACGGCGGGCGGCGCGATCTGTCCGCGCTGTGGGGATGGCATTCCAAATTTGCCGAAAATTTCAATTGAAGCGCTGAAGTATTTGCGGCACTTCCAAAGATCGAGCTACCGAGATGCTTCTCGCGCGCGCCCCAGTTTCGAGGTCCAGAAAGAGACGGAAGCGCTAATGCAGGGCTATTTCACGCATCTGCTTGAACGTCAATTGAATACGCCGAACTTCATCAAACGGATTAAAGCGTAAGAGAATCAACTATTTGGTTGGTTCTCTTTTTTTGATCTTCTTAAAAGGCTGAATGATCTTTTGCGTGTTGATGGGTTGAGAGGCGGAAGGCGAATCGGAGACGTAGCCGAACTGACGCAGGGTGATGCGCCTTGCCCACTTGAAGACGGCTCTGGCTGAAAATTCTTCGTCATAGGGGATGGCGTTTGTGGCGTTGGCTTCAATGGCTCGTCTTAGGTCTTGCGCGGTTTCGCCGTCAAATTGCGTGCGCCCCGCGCCGATAGCCCAATAGACGTGCGCGTCGCTGGAGGCGATTTTTGCCAGCGGGAGATAAGCGGCTAACCTTTGCGCGGCGCTGTTGAAGGCGCGCGTGCTCATGTTGTGCGTTTCCATGCCTTTGAGAATTGTTTTGGCGGACGGATGGGTGAGCGCATTGACCACGGCTTTCATGGAGAGGCTTCCCGGCAAATTGGTGAATGGATGCGGCGCGATGGCGATGCCGCCTAATTCGCCGATGGCAATTAAGGTGTCAATTAACGAACAACCGGAAGGCGGCAGTTCGTCAATGAAGAGCGCGAGCAGATGCCCTTCTTTGGTGGTGATTTCTGCGCCGGGGATCACTTCGAGGTTGTATTCGCGGGCGAGTTTGCAGGCTTCTAACGAGCCGCGAATTTCATCATGGTCGGTGACGGCAATCACGTCGAGATTGATATCAGACGCTTGCTTAAGGATGGCGCGCACGGTGATGGTTGCGTCTGCGGAATGGACGCTGTGGATGTGGAGGTCGGCGATGCCCATGAATCTAAAAACCCTTTCTGCAATGGAGTAGGTTGTTTGAGTTTAGATTTTGAAGAATTTACCTTTAAGCGTAATCAATGGTTTTTCCAATAAATAAAAACTAAGCGTAGCGATGACGAGCGTGGCGCTCATGGCGCTGAAGAACATTTGCGGCGAGCGCAGGGAATAGTCTAATCCATATTTATGAAAAATGGCGGCAAAAATGGCGATGATTCCATAATGATAAACATATAAGCCGTAGGAAATTTTACCCAAATATTTAAGCGGGACGCTTTCTAACATGCCAGTCCATAAATTTGTTTTCGCCACGCAATAAATTAACACGGCAAAGAAATAATTCAAGATAGTATACGCCCAAACTTCTTTGTAGTAACCGGTCATGGGCAAATCGTAACCTAGCGCGGCGCTGACTGTGCCTTTGGAAAGATAATCGGTGAGCAACCCCAGCGCTGGGATGCAAATAGATAAGAGCGCTAATTGCAGGCGCGGGCGCGGCAGTTCAAAGCGCGAGATGTACGCGCCGAAGGCAAATGCGTCAATGTGCGAGAAAGGCAGGACGTTCACCGCTTGTTGCGGATCGCTCAATAAAAACGGCAGGGCTTGCGTGCGGTAGATGAGCGAAATGATTAAGCGCAAGCCAAAGCCCGCGCCAATGGCGGTTAGACATAAGGATTTGAAATTCTTTTGCGGCGTGAGAAAAATCAGCAGGGGCCAGAGTAAGTAGAATTGTTCTTCCACCGAGAGCGACCAAAGATGCGTGAAGAAGCGACTGCGCTCAAAAAAAGAACTGGCGTGAAAAAAATCATAAACGTAAAATGCCGCCACCCAGATTTGATTGAAATAACTTTTGTTCAATTCGGCGTTGAGGAGATTCAACTTCAGAGCGGGCAGGCTGAAAATAAAAATGACAACCAGCGCTAAATAAAAATAATACAGCGGAAAGATGCGTAAAAAACGCCGCCCGTAAAACTTGATGAAAAACTCGCGGCGCGGCAATTGAGCTTTCATCCGCAATAAAATATCGGTGATCAGGAAGCCGGAGAGCACGAAGAATAACTGCACGCCCAGCCAGCCAAACGGCAGATTGCGCGTGTGAAAAAAGAAGACGATCAAAAAAGCGACGGCGCGTAAGCCGTCTAACCCGGGAATCATTTAAGCCGTTTACTCCAATTCAAGACAAGAATCTGGTTAAAAGATTTAACCGCAGAGCGTACAAAGAACGCGGAGAAATCTTTTTGAAATCTCTGCGAACGCTGTGTTCTCCGTGGTGAAAAGTTCTTTAGCCCATTCTTTTTAGTAGTTGGTCGAAATAAATTTTACAAACCAGCGCTCAAGGCGGCGTCCCCGCCGCCGAGGACGGCGGCTTGAGCAGGGATTTGCTTTCTAAATACTTACGATCGACTACTTAGACACTCTCAGAACTTCTGCGTATCTTCAATCCACGTTGAAGGAAATTAACGTAGAAAGTTTTTTGGAATTATAGTATGAACGCGCGAGATTAAGAATTGATTTTGTCTTTTCGCATATAATCCCAGCCATGTCTTTTTTTACAAAACTAAGGGCCGACCCGCACTTTAGCCGCGCCCTGCATTCTAGCGGAAAATTACTGAGCGCGAACACAATTAGTTTAGGTTTGAGCGTACTACAAGGGATTATGGTTGCGCGTTTGCTCGCGCCCGAAGGCTTGGGCTTACTGCGCGTGGTGATGGTCTATGCCTCAACGATCAATAGCGTCTTGTCGTTTCGGATGAGCGAATTGACGGTGCGCTATGGCGGCGAATATTTTACAAAAGGGGATAAAACCAAAGCCGCGGCGGTGATCAAAGCCGCCAGTTTGCTGGAAGCGCTGGTTTCTGTTTTGGCGTTTTTAGCGGTAGTGTTTTCGGCGGGCTTGGCGGAAAAATACTTCACCGAAGCCAGCGGCGTTGCTTGGATGTTTTCTTGGTATGCCTTAGGCTTGTTGGCGAGTTTCAACCTCGAAACGTCCACTGGCGTTTTACAAGTGACGCATAAAATTCAATGGCAGGGATATTTTGACCTCGCGCAAAATATTTTCGTGACGGCGCTCATCGGCGCGGCATTTTTTTTGCATGGCTCGCTTGCGGCAGTTTTGAACGCCTATCTGTTCGGGAAAATCATTCTCGGTTTGGGAATCTTTGGCGTAGCGCAAATCCAACTGAGAAAGAATCTGGGGAGCGGCTGGTGGAAAACGCCGTTGACCAATTTGAGCGGCGTCAAAGGCATGTTGGGATTTGCGTTCAGTTCAAACGTCAGCGCGACAATTATTAAACTGTTTCGAGAAAGCGAATTGTTGTGGGTGGCTTTATTTTTGCCGACCGATCTGGTTGGTTTATACAGCGTGGCTTATACCATCGTGCGCTTTATCGCCATCCCCGCCGATGCATTGATCCCCGCCACATTTCCAGAGATCAATCATTTGGCTGTGCAAAAAGATTGGCAAAAACTTAAAGACTTTTTGCGTAAAGTCACTACGCTTTCATTCGTTTACAACCTCTTGATTGGGTTGGGCTTTATCATTTTTGGGCGTTGGCTCATCTTGATCTATTCTGGCGCAAAATTTCTTGGCGCATATCCCGCATTGGCGGCGTTGACGGTGGGCTTGGTTTTCAACTATGTCCTTTTTTGGAATCGTCCGTTACTGCTTTCGCTGGGTTTGCCCAACTATCCCGTCTGGGCGACGTTGATCGTCGGCTTGTTGAAAACCGCCTTGGCGTTTTGGTTGATTCCAAAATATGGAATCGTTGCGGCGGGCGCGTTGCTTTCGTTTTATTACGTCGCTTCGGTGGGCGCAATGGCCCTGCGCGGAATGCAAGAAATTAAGAGAGCAGAGACTAAGGAATTAGGGATTAAGAATTAGGAATTATGAAGATTGCCTTAATCACCAACTCGCGCATCCCGTCGCTCACTGCGAATTCGATTCAAGCCATGAAGATTGCGCAGGCTTTGATGCAGTTGAATCATGACGTGAGAATGTTTGCTCCAAAAGAATCCCCAACCCCCAGTTACGAATTACTCATTACGCATTATGGATTGCGCCTCGCGCCGCGCCTTGAATTGCTTCCGTCCATCCGGCAGTTCAAACGCTTCGACTTTCTCTATCACGCCCAACGTGCCGCGCATAAATTTCAACCTGATTTAATTTACACCTGGCTTCCTCAATCGGCAGTGATCGGGTTGCGGCTGGGCTATCCCGTTGTTTTAGAAATGCACGCCGATGTGGCTGGAAGAATGGGGGCTTGGTGGCTCAAGCAATTTTGGAAAACTACAGGCGCAAAGTTGATGACGGTGACTACTTCGGCGTTGAAAAGCGCTTTAGAACGCTCGACCAGTTTGAAGTTTAAGAAAGAGGCGTTGCTCATCGCGCCGAATGGAGTCGAGTTGGAAAGATATGTCAATTTGCCGAGTCCGTTTGAGGCAAGACATCAATTAAATTTGAAACAAGGTTTAACGGTTGGTTTCACTGGTCACATCTACCCGGGGCGCGGCGCGGATTTGTTGTTTGAGTTAGCAAAACAAATGTCAAACGTGAATTTTTTGTGGGTGGGCGGCTCTCCAGATTTGGTGGAATATTGGCGTAATAAATTGAACGAAGCGAATGCGACCAATGTGACCATGACTGGCTTTGTAAAACATGAATTGATTCATTTGTATCAAGCCGCGTCTGATTTGCTGTTGATGCCGTATTCAAACTCGATCTCGGCGAGCAGTGGGCAGGACATTGCGGAAGTGATCAACCCGATGAAGATGTTTGAATATATGGCTTCGGGGCGCGCAATTGTGTGTGCAGATTTGCCCGCGATTCGTGAAGTGTTGAATGCTGGAAATTGCGTCTTTGTGAATGCGGGAAATTGGGAATTGGTAATTGGGGATTGGAAAGTTGAAATTGAGAGATTACTTGCGGATGAATCTTTACGCATGAAGTTGGGAGAGCAGGCAAAAAAAGATGTGGCGAAGTTTAGCTGGCTGAAGCGGGAAGAAGCCATCTTGAATATGGTAAAAGTAAGGCTATGACTTTCGATAAACGAACTTTGCTTTGGTCTTTACCGCTTTCATTCATCTCAGGCGCAACCCTCGCCGCGCTCCAAGCTGGAAATTGGCTGATCGGATTTTTAGCGTTTTCTTTTCTTTTTGTCTGCGTTTTTTCCGCGCTTGTAATTGCAGTGCGTTGGGCGGATGGCGGGAAAATCCTTGCGTGGGTTGTGGCGCTGGCTTTCGCTTTGCGTTTGCTCGGCGGCGTGACAACTTATTTAGCCTTGCCCATCAACGGCTTCGACGATGCAGATGATCAGGCAGGTTATGTTTACACCGACGCGCACCGCCGAGATGTGCAGGCTTGGGATTTGGCTAGGTCGGATCGTTATATTGTGGACGCATTTAATAAAAGTTACGCTTACGATCAATATGGCGGCTTGCTCGCGTTTAGCGCATTGATCTATCGTTATCTCTCGCCGGACGTACATCGCCCTTTACTGTTAGTTTTACTTTCGGCATTTGTCGCCGCTTTGGGTTTGCCGTTTGGCTGGAAAGCCGTCAAACAAGAATGGGGAGAAAAAGTGGCGATTGCATTTGCTTGGGTATATGCGCTATACCCTGAAAGCGTTTTGCTGGGCGGTTCATCTATGCGCGAATCTTATTTGCTCTTATTTAGCGCGTGGTGTTTGTGGGGCTTCGTCGCTTGGCATGGCGCTCAAAATAAACGCAGTTTGATCTGGTTGGCGCTCGGCATCTTGGGGATGTTATTGGTTTCTCCGGCGGTGGCTTTGATTACCTTAGTTATTTTCGCGGGCTGGCTCTATTTTACAAATAAGCCGCAATTTTCCGCTTGGCAGAGCGGGCTGATCATCGCGCTAATTTTTATCGTTGGGCTGTTCCTGCTTTCTTCATCCTTGGGCAACGGTAACTTGAGCGGCTCGCCTTTGGCTGTGGTCAATAAATTTTTACGCGAAGCGGCGAAATTAAATTTGCACCGTTTAATTTCAGGCTCGGGCTGGGTGCAAAAAATATTTGACGAAATCCCCGAATGGCTACAAATTCCTTTTGTTTTGATTTATGGACTCTTCCAGCCGGTTCTACCCGCCGCATTATTTGAGCCAACTACGCTTACCTGGCGGATGATTGCGATCTTACGCGCTGTGGGCTGGTACAGCGTCCTACCAGCTTTGCTTCTCTCTTTCGGAGCAGGAGCAAGCCAAAAGTCCGATGTGAAGCGCAAAGTTTTAATCTGGCTGAGTTTGATCGCCTGGTTTTGGATTCTGCTCACGTCGTTACGCGGCGGCGCCGATCAATGGGATAATCCGCGCTATCGCACGATCTTATTTTTATGGCAAGCGTTGCTTGTAGGTCAGGTGTGGGTTTGGTGGCGCGAAACGCGCAATGTCTGGGTGGCGCGCATACTCGGCATGGAAGCCGTCTTTTTGCTTTTCTTTGGGCAATGGTACGTCACGCGGTATTTTCAATTTGGCAGTCAACTGCCTTTTGGCAAAATGGTGACGCTTATTCTGGGCTTGTGGGCGGCGATCCTCGCGTTTGGTTTTTGGCGCGACCGCTCGCGGCATAGTGTATAATTCAGAAACTGAATTTTGAATTAGGAGATTGCATGTCTACAGCGATTATTACCGGAATTACAGGGCAGGACGGCTCATACTTGGCTGAACTGCTTTTGAAAAAAGGCTATCAAGTGATCGGCGTGGCGCGCCGTTCGAGCACGGTGAACAACGAAAGAATTAAACATCTTTTAGACGACATCACGGTTGTTCAGGGCGATTTGCAAGATCAAGGCTCTTTGCTGGCTTTGCTGGAAGAATATAAACCGACTGAAGTTTATAACTTGGCGGCGCAATCGTTTGTGCCAACTTCCTGGAATCAACCGGCGCTCACCGGCGATGTGACTGCGTTAGGCGTAACTCGTTTGCTGGAAGCCATTCGCTTTGTCAACCCGAAGATTCGTTTCTATCAGGCTTCTTCGAGCGAGATGTTCGGCAAAGTTTTAGAAGTGCCGCAAAAAGAAGATACGCCCTTTTACCCGCGTAGCCCGTATGGAGTGGCGAAAGTATATGGGCATTGGATCACCGTGAACTACCGCGAATCTTTTAATATGTTCACTACCTCTGGAATTTTATTCAACCATGAAAGTCCGCGCCGCGGCTTAGAATTTGTCACCCGTAAAATTGCGGATACTGTCGCCAGAATCAAACTTGGTAAAACCAACGAATTAAGATTGGGTAATTTGGAAGCCCAGCGCGATTGGGGCTTCGCCGGCGATTATGTGAGAGCCATGTGGCTCATGCTTCAGCAGGATCATCCGGATAATTATGTGATCGGCACGGGCGAGACTCATTCCGTCCGCGAATTTTGCGAGATCGCTTTCGCGCATGTGGATTTAGATTATAAAGAATTTGTAGTTCAAGACGAAAAATTCTACCGCCCCGCCGAAGTGGATTTGCTCATTTCAGACCCCTCCAAAGCGCGCACTGCGCTCAAGTGGGAGCTTACCGTTTCTTTTAAGGAATTGGTGCGGATGATGGTGGATGCCGATTTAGAACGGCGGAGTAAAGAATAAATTCGTTTTGCGCGGTTTTATGAAGCTGATTGAGTTTTTTAGAAATAAAACCTGGCCCCTTTGGTTGCCGTCTGGATTGGCAATCCTAGGGGCGGTATTTTATTTCATCCAAGCGGCGCTTTATGCGCGGACATCAATTCCGGGGTTGGATGAAGGCTCATATCTACTAAAAGGAATTTTGTATTTACGCGGCGTTTATACGCCCTTTCAGGATTATGGTCCCCTGACCAATAAAGCGCCTTTTGCATTTTTGATCCCGGGCTGGGCTGAATATCTGTTTGGGGCTGGGCTAAGAACCGGTAGATATTTTTCGATCTTCCTTGGGGGCATGACCGTCTTGGGGACTTGGATCACGGCGCGACGTTGGGCAGGGAAATGGTTTGCCGCTTTAACCGTTTGGGTTTTTGCGCTGAGCCCAATGGTCATCAAGATTCATGCGATCACCGCTTCGGAAGTGATCGTTGCGGCGATGCTGGCTTGGATCTGCGTTTTTGTCTTGGCGGAAGAACGTTCCCTTTTGCAAATCCTTTTAGGCGCCGCATTGGCGGCATGCGTAGTTTTAACTCGGCAAAATATGGCGTTAGTTTTGCCTTTACTGATTTTATATATCTTTTGGCAACATGGTAAATCTAAGGGGCTTTGGGCGCTGGGCGTCGGCTCGACTGTTTTTTTAGCAGTCCATGCATATTATTGGCCCAATATTTTAATAATTTGGGCGCCTTGGTTGCCTGAAAAGCTCACTCCCTTTTTAGACGCTTTTCGAATGCCTAAAGATGCGACGCCCATTTGGAATCCAACGCTTGACTTTTGGAATCGTTTGTTAGCTTTCTTTCAAGGAGTTCGCTATCACTTTATTCCGGTAGTTGGGAGTTTTTTCGCGCTTTTGATTTGGGCGCGCCCAACTCACTGGAAGTCCGCTTCTGCATTTCGAGCGGCAGTTTTTCTGGCTGTGAATTATTTTATTTTATTTGGTTTGCACGCTTGGGCGGCGGTGGCAAGCCAGTATGAAAGCTATAGTTGTGTTTTTTGTTTTACGCCCTATCTAACTTTTTTCGATCCGCTTGGGATTTTGTTAACAGTCATCGTTTTTTCTTCGGTAAAACAATCTGGCTTTTCGGTTCTATCAAAAAGCGGAGCTTTCCTATTGGCGCTTGTTCTGGCAAGCGGAATTGGATACTCGCTGTTTGAAACGATTGGACCTGCGCTTCTGAATTTACCGCTCCCTAGAATGCGCGCCGGACAAATTTTACCCGGCACAACCCTGCTGGCTGACTTTCTGAAGAATAAATTTCTCTTGGACTTGCCGGATATAAAGCGAATTATTGCGACCATTTTAGGCGCGGCTTTCTCGGCGGCGTTAGCGCTGATTTTGTTAGTCAAAAGCAAAGGCGCAGAAAGAGGCGGATATCCCGCCTTGCTTGCAAAAGGATTTTTAATCCTCGGGCTGGCTCTCTCGCCATTAATGAATTATGGCGGCAGTCAACTGGATTGTAATCAGGATTTATTGACCGCCAATGAAAAATTAGGCGCTTATTTGAATGCGGTTATTCCGGCGGGTAGTCTGGTATATTGGGAGGGCGGTTTGTCTTTTACGCCATTGGTTTATGTTCCAAACGTTCGTATTTTTCCGCCGCAAATCAATGACGGTTATACGTTTAGAATCGGCGGAGACCCGGATACGGTTTTCCGCTTAAGTCATTGGAACGAAACGCTGGATAATGAATGGAGAGCGCAAGCCGATATCTTTATTGTGGAAGTAGGGCGCTATAAAAATTGGTCCGCCTTTTTAAGCCCGGCTGATTTTGAGGAATATCCCCGCCCAACCGACCTGCCCTCGTGCCGAGATGGAGCCGCATTGAGAATCTTTCATAAATTACCATGAATTTATCTTTGATCACCCCTGTTTATAACGAAGAGAAAAACCTTCCGCTTCTTTTTGAGGCGGTTTATAAAACCATGCGCGAGATTAACCAATCCTGGGAGATTATCCTAGTGGATGACGGGAGCAGGGATAATAGCTTAGTCGTCTTGGATGAATACGCTCAGGCTGACGCGCAACATGTCCGCGTTATTTCTTTGCGCCGCAACTTTGGGCAAACTTCTGCCATCTCTGCCGGGATTGATTACGCCCAAGGAGAAACGATCGTCCTCTTTGATGCGGATTTGCAAAATGACCCAGCCGATATCCCGCTCTTGCTTGCTAAATTAAATGAAGGTTATGATTTGGTGAGCGGCTGGCGTAAGGATCGGAAAGATAACGCGCTGGTCCGAAATTTTCCTTCGCATATCGCCAATTGGCTAATTTCGCGGGTGACTGGCGTTCACCTACATGACTATGGTTGCACGCTGAAAGCTTATCGCCGCGATGCGCTTGCCGGATTTCGGCTCTATGGAGAAATGCACCGCTTTATTCCTGTCTTTGCGCATTCAGTTGGCGCGCGGATTGCCGAACTGCCTGTGCGCCACCATGCGCGCAAGTTCGGCAAGGCAAATTATGGCTTAGAGCGCACGCTCAAAGTGATTCTGGATTTATTCACTGTAAAGTTTCTCTTAAGCTTTTCCAGTAAACCGATTTATCTCTTTGGCGGCGCGGGCGCGGTTTTGATGTTAATTGGCTTTGTGGATTTGGCTTATCTTTTTATTCGTCGTTTTTGGAATATCCCCGCCGCTTCGTCGCCGTTGCTGTCCATTGGAATTATGCTCGCCATCATGGGCTTTCAATCCATTTTGTTGGGTCTCATTGCCGAATTGTTAGCGCGCACCTATCACGAATCGCAACGCAAACCAACTTATACAATTCGCAAAACAGTTAATCTTAGCCGAGAGCCTCGTGAGTAATTGGCTTCGTCAAAATCGCGCAGGGGTTGCGCGTTGGTTAGGGACATTACTGGCAATTGGCTTGATAATCTTTCTACTTCAAGAAGAAGGCGGAGATGACGTGATTGCCGCCTTACGCGGCGTTTCCTTTAAACACTTTGTTGCCGCTATCTTGATAATGCTGATTTCAAGATTGTTTGTAGTTTATCGTTGGCATATCCTTTTGCGTTCCGGCGGCGTGGAGATTCCATTTCGACAAACCGCCATGCTCACCTTCACTGGATTATTTTCTTCAAACTTCCTGCCGACCACCATCGGCGGAGACGTAGTGCGTTTGGGCGGCGCGATCCAATTTGGTTATGACCGCGCGATCTGCTTGGCTTCATTGGTCGCCGATCGCTTGGTGGGCATGCTCGGTATGGCGGTCACTTTGCCCTTTGGCATAATTCCGGTTTTTTCGTTGAGTCAATCCGGCTTGCAAGCCGCTATTTTCTCCAAGCTTTATCAGCGCGGCGTTGATTTCAGCAAACGTATATTTGAAGCGTTTGGGATTTGGTTGAAAAAACCAGCCTCGTTAACTTTTTCATTTTTAGCCACCTTCGGAAATATGGCGTGCATTTTCCTGGCGGTTTATATTTTGATCCTTGGAATTGACCGTCAAATTTCATACTGGCTCATTGCCGGGTTGTGGAGCTTAACTTATTTTGTCACGCTGATCCCAATTTCGGTCAATGGCTTCGGCGTGCAAGAACTTTCGCTCACTTTTTTACTTTCGCGGATTGGCGGCTTGAACCATTCTGAAAGCCTGACCATCGCGATTCTGATTCGCGCCTTATTTTTAGCGACCAGCCTGCCGGGCGCGTATTTTCTGCCTATGGTCCTTTCTGCCCTCAACCTAAACCAAAAAAATAGTTCATAACGATTATGCGTATTCTAGTTCTGATCCATGAATTCCCTCCCATTGGCGGCGGCGGCGGACGAGCCGCCTACGATATTTGCGCGCATCTGGCGCAGAACGGAAATCAGGTCACAATCTTAACCGCCCACATGGAAGGTTTACCGGCGAATGAAATTCAAAATGGGATTGAAATCATACGCATTAAATCATTTCGGACGGAGGCTTTTCGCGCCTCTTTTAGCGTCATGCTGGCCTACGTGCTTTCCGGACTTTGGGCTGGTCTGCGCTTCGTCAAGCGGCATCGCCCCGATGTGATTCACGCCCATTTTGCAGTTCCCGCTGGCGCGCTCGCCTGGATACTCTGGCGCTTAACCGGCATTCCTTACATCCTCACCGCCCATCTTGGCGATGTGCCGGGCGGCGTCCCTGAAAAAACCGGCGCATGGTTTCGCTGGCTATTACCGTTTACGTATCCAATTTGGAATCGCGCCAAACGCGTTATTGCCGTCAGCGAATTTACCCGACAACTGGCTTTGAAAAAATATAACGTGCAGATTGACGTAATCCCAAATGGCGTTGATCTCAAAAGTTTACTCCCCGAAGAAATTGAGCTAAATCAACCTCCGCGTTTGGTTTTTGCCGGGCGGTTTGTAACTCAGAAAAACCCGCTGGAAATTGTTAAGATATTAGCCTCCCTGAAAGACCTAGACTGGCATTGCGCGATGTTGGGGGATGGTCCCTTGCTGGAAGAAGTTAAAGCTGAAATAAAACGCAGTCACCTGGAAGATCGTTTTGAACTCCCCGGCTGGATCACGCCTGATGAAGTTTTGACATGGTTTTCAAAAAGCGACATTCTCTTCATGCCGTCCTTGTCTGAAGGTTTGCCGGTGGTTGGCGTGCAAGCCTTAGCGAAAGGCTTGGCAATTGTCGCTAGCGCTATCGGCGGCTTTCAAGATTTGGTCGTTCACAATGAAAACGGGTTTTTG
>JADLCG010000102.1 GCA_020847355.1 Anaerolineales bacterium
AGCGTAAATTGCAATAGGCGGCTTTGCTGAGCAAAAGGCGCGGTTAGCGCGCCCGGCAATTCTGCCGCATAAAGTTGCACCAGTAAATCAGCCAGCGCAGGAATATCTTCTACATTAGCTGGGCGAACTGTTATTTCATTTTGATTTAGGGACATAATTCTCTGTATACAAAAACATCCCTTACGGGATGTTTTCATTTTTACTAGATTAAATTCTCACGGAGTCGGCGTGGGGACAATTTCCGTCGCGGTTGGCGCGCTGGTCGGCGCTGGCGTGGCTAAAGGGTTTCCAATATAAATCAATGCGTCGGTAATCAAGTTGTTATGACCCGGAATATCCGCTTGATTAGCGGAAACATATTTATACAAGACCGAATTAGCCCAATTGCCTTTGCCTAAAATATCCGTGCCTTTCACGTCGGCGCTTTCGCGGCGTGAACCAGCCAAAACGCCCGCATAACTGCTTAAGTCAAGTTGCGCGGGAGAAACGGCGACATCCGCAGAATGACATGAGGAGCAAGCCAGCGAGCCAGAATACCAATAATTAGATTGAGTGAATAATTGGTTAATTTCCACATAACTAGCCGAACAAGTTTGTCCGTTTATATCGGTAAATTGAAACGGCTCTTCCTCCGATGCCCCGGCATTTACCCATGCCCCTACAAAATCCACAGCCCGAACGCGGCAATGCTCGGAAGCAGGCGCTTGACCAAGATCGCTAGGCTGAGTCGCCGCGGGCATGGTCGCCGGAATTAACGACGGTACAGGCGTGCGCTCAATCAACAGCGCGCCGCGCTTACAAGTGAACGTAAAATCGCAGGCATTTAGGAACAGGAAGATAACCCACCCTCCCACAACAACGAGGAAGGCGAGGATCGTCACATATATATATTTTCGAACATCATCTTTCATGGAGCGGCTCCCTACTGTTGTGGCGCCGCTTTAAGCGTGCGCAAGAAATTGACCACATCCCAACGCTCGCGGACAGTCAAGTTTTCGTTGAGTGGCGGCATTTGACCTGAAAATTCAACGTCTGGGAAAAGCGTGTTATTCGGATTCCAAATGCCATTTGTGATGGTGAGGAATAAAGCGCCATCGCTTCGGCTTTGAACCAACTCGCTGGTGAGATCGGCGGGTTTCTTTTTGACGAGGAAGGCGGAAATCGTGCCGTTGCCTTGACCCGTTTCTCCGTGACACATCACACAGTTAATCGCAAAGAGTTCCGCGCCACGCGCAACAGAGGTGGCGTCGGCTGGGATAGGATTGGCGGGTTCGCCCGCTCCGGGGATGTATGCGGCGCCTTCAACTGGAATAGAGCGCGCCGGCACAGGCAGTGGTCCTTCGCCCGTATTTGGGTCAAATTCCTGATTGGCATAAGACGGTTGAATTTCCATGAAACTCACCCAATCAAATTTAATGACGTCAAAAGAGAAGATCATCAAGACGCCAATCAAAATAGCCAAAGCGGTAAAAACGCCTAGTAATTGTTTGAATAATCTCATAGTTGTCGCGCCTCCGCGATCGTGACTTTTTCCGCGCCGAGGGCGGTCATGGTCTTGGTAAATTTATCTTGGCTGGCTTCGGGGCAGGTGAAGAAAACCACAATTTTGCCATCGCTAATTTCCGGCACGTATGGCAAGCGGCGGTAGTTCGGGAAGAAGCTTTCAAGCCAAACGCCAAGAAAAGTGGAAAGCAAGGTGCCAAGCATGGTAATTTCAAATAAGATGACGAAACTGGGCGGACCCGGCACATAAGCTTGCGGGCCTACCTGAATTGGGTATGGGTACAAATAAGGCACGATAAAAATCAAGAAGAACGCGCCAGACATCCCAAGCACGGCGCCGCCTAAAGCGATGCGCGGGACGTTCGTCCAAGCGTGGGGGCGGCCTAACATTGGCTCGGTGACTGGCACGCCTGAGATGACATTCATGTGATCGTCGGTAACGCCAAGGGTGCGAAGTTGCTCGACGGCGTCTGAAGCAGGTTCGAGGTCCGGGAAGACCGCTAGTAAATTAACTGTCTCAGTCATTTAATCCTCCTATTCCAATTCGCTAACCGTCACAACGGTCTCGCGTCCAAACTTGGAAAGTTTATGAGCCAATTGACCCTCTTGCACTTCCCAAACCGGAATGAATGGAATCAATTTAGAAGCAATTACATAGAACAAGATAAACAAGGCGAGCGTGCCTAAACTCAAATAAACTTCAACAGCGGGAATGTATAAGCGCCAAGTGAAGGGCATACGGTTAATGGAGAGCGAGACGGGGACGATCAAGTAGCGCTCAAACCACATACCCACATTGATGAGGATGCCGACGATGGAAATGATCCATGGGTTTGAACGCCATTTGGAATTCCATAACACTGCCCACGGAATGGCAATATTGACAATGAGCATGGAGAGCCACATCCACCCAAGCGGGCCGGCTTCGTGGAAGTGAAGTAAGGCTTTGGTCCATTTGTCGCCGCCATACCATTGAACGATGTAATCATTGAAATAGAAATACGCCCAACCCATCGAGATGATGAGCATGAGCTTGCCAATCGCGTCAAAGTGTTCGCCGCGAATGAAGTAGGTCATATTTTTCATTGTGCCGCGCACAACCGCTAAAACTACAGCGGCGGCGCCCATACCGGAGTGTAACGCGCCGATGATAAAGTATGGACCATAAATGGTGGAATTCCAGCCTGGGCGGGTTGCGGCGGCGAAATCCCAAGATACGATGGTGTGAACCGAGAACATGACCGGGATGATCGCGTACGCAAAGATGTTCATGGCGTGGCGCAAATGCGTCCATTCGCCTTCTGTGCCGCGGAAACCGATCGCCAGAATTCTGTAGAAGGTTTTTCGCCAGCCAGTGGATTTATCGCGCGCCATCGCCAGATCGGGAATGAGCGGCAGGAAGAGATACATCGTGGACGAAAGTAAATAGGTTGTAATGGCTAACAAGTCCCATGAAAGCGGCGAATGGAAGTTGGGCCAGAGCAGGCGTTCATTCGGATACGGCATAAGCCAGTAAGACAACCATGCGCGCCCCATGTGCATGAAGATGCTGAAACCAGCCTGTACCAAGCCAAAGGTGGTCATCAATTCTGCGATGCGCGTGAAGGGGCGGCGAAATTCAGCTTTAAAGACGCGCAAGATCGCGGAGATGAACGTGCCAGCGTGACTAATGCCGATCCAAAACACGGTGTTGACGAGGAAAATACCCCAATAAGACGGGCGGTTTACGCCAGCGATACCGAGACCTTCTACAATCAACCGATACCATGAGTAGCCCAAGCCATACAGGACGATAGAGCCGAGGATGATTACGGTCAGCCAGTATTTCCAGGTTGGCTTGCTGGTCATGGCTTCCATCACCATGTCGTTCATTTGTCCGCGGGGAAGCGGATCAAGCATTAGGTGTTTTTCACGAAAATGCTCCTGCGTGTGCTGGTCGTCATGGGCGTGCGCGGCTTGCGATTTATTTTTTTCTGCCATGGTTAGCCTCCCTTGAAGTAGCTAACGTTTGAAAGTGTGCCAAGTTCTGGAAGGTGCTTTAAGCCTTCATATTGCTTGGTCAGTTGGGAAACGAGGCTTTCTGGATTGTCCACGCGGCCAAAGGTGATTGCATCCGCCGGGCAAACTTGCGCGCAGGCGGTGGTAAATTCGCCGTCCGCAACTTCACGACCCTCAGAACGGGCTTTATCTTCCGCCTGATGAATGCGTTGAATACAGAAGGTGCATTTTTCCATTACGCCGCGCTGACGCACAGTTACATCCGGATTGAATTGATTGGGCAAAGGTTCCGGGCGTTTGTAATCGCGCCAGTTGAAAGAACGGACTTGATACGGGCAGTTGTTCGCGCAATAGCGCGTGCCAACGCACCGGTTGTAAACCTGCAGATTCAGTTGTTGGGCTTGCGAATGAACGGTAGCAAATGCCGGGCAGACTGGCTCACAAGGCGCGTGACCGCATTGCTGACACATCATCGGCTGGCGCGAGGTCATCTTGATTTCTGGATATTCGCCATCCCAAAAACGTTCAATGCGAATCCAGTTCATGGTGCGGCCATAGCCCGCGTCTTCCGGTCCTACAAAGGCGATGTTGTTTTCCATCGAACACGCCGCAACGCAAGCCTGACAGCCGGTGCAAACGTCCTGATTGATGAACATGCCCCACTTGCCCACATATTCTTCGCTGAGCTTAACTTCAGAGATATTTAAATCGGTTACTGTAGCCATAATTATTCCTCACCGAGTCCTTCGCCATAGACGCCCATCATACTTTCAAGGCGCGGAATGGCAAGTTTCTTGCCGGTTTTTTCAATTTTGACTTTTAGTCCGCCAAACAAGATATCGCCGGCTTGGTTATATTCCGCAGAGAATAAATCTGCGGGGTTTGCGCCGCGCCCTTCTGCATAACGACCATAGGCTGTGTGACCTTGACCGAAAGGCATGGCAATCGTATCTGGTCGAATAGCTGGGTATTTGTAAACGGCGGCTTCTACTGCGCCAAACTCGCTGATAATTTTGACAACGTCTTCATTATCAATATGCAATTCTTCGGCGGTTTCGGGATTGATCTCGACCCAAGTACTCCACATGACGGTTGTAGTGGGGTCGGCTAATTCCTGAAGCCAGGGCTTGTTCGCGCCGGCTTCCGCTAAAGTTGGCGAAACAAACGGCACGAGATAAAACTCGCCTTCGCCGTTGAACTCAGGCTCAGCGCCGTCAAAATCTCGATTCAAAACGTCTTCCGTGTTGGGCGCTCCAAAAGCGCTTTCAGTCTTCCACCAACCGCCATATTGTTGGAAAGAAGCGTTGAAAGTTGGGAGGTCCACTGCCGAGAAGAAGCCGTTCGCTTCATTCTTCAATGGAGCGGTCTTGCTCTGTATGAATTCAACTTCATCTTTGAACGGCACGGCGCCGGCGAACTTCCCGCCCACCAATTGCGCCGCGGCGAGCAGTAGATCAACCGTAGCGCGGGTGTCATAAAAAGGAGAGACAACCGGTTGAGCGCCAGAAAGAATCGCTTGGGCAGAACCAGTGAAAACGCGCTGATAGCCCCAAGATTCCAAACCATGATGATCGGGGAAAATATAGTCCGCTTCAACCGCAGTTTCGTCGGGGAAGGTCGCAAAGGAAATTACTTGTTCCACTTTATCTAAGGCGGCTTTGAAATTCAAGGCTTTGGGCAGTTCAAAGAGCGGGTTCACACCATGCACGAACAAGGCTTTGATTTCGCCAGAGGCGAGTTTTGCCGTGAATTCTTCCATCTCTTTGGGCGAGGCGGGACGATGATATTCAGTTTCAGTTGGCGCAAGCGCGGAGAGGTATACGCCGCCGCGTTTGCCAAAATTATCGGGGATAGCGTTCAAAGCGAGAACGGCTTCGGCAACTTCCAAACCATTGCTCTGACCTAAAGCCGCACCGCCGGGGATGGCGAGCGCGCCAGCTTTATCCGCAAAGAGGACAGCCAATCTTTCGAGCGTTTCAAACTCAACGCCGGCTTTTTCAGCGGCTTCTTTAGGGTTGACGTCCGCAAATGCGCGCGGCAGGGCTCCGCCGCGACGTTCAAACGCCAAGCGACCAAGAGCCAAAGCGACCAGCGCTTCAGTCCCCGGGCGGATTGGAATCCACTCATCCGCTTTGCCGCCCGTCTGAGACATGCGCGACTCAAATTGGACGAAGTAGCCGCGTTGCTTGGTTTTGCCTTCGCGTAAGCCGGTAAAGCCGCGGGTGTAAGGAAGCGGCGAAAGCCACGTCTCGAGGAAGTTAGCGCCAAACGATAAAACAATCTCTGCGCCGCCAATATCAAAGAAAGGCAAGCCGGTTTCGCCAAACAAGTTTTCGGCGGCTTTGCTCAAGGTGGCGCGGGCTTCAAACATGCTCAAAGCGCCGAAACGGATTGGAGCGTTGAGACCAGTCGCGGAGGTAAAGTCGGTCACAAAATCAAAGAGATGATCCGGAGCCGCGCCCATGAGGAAAGCAATTTCATTCGGTTTGTATTTCGTCAAGGCATCGGCAATAACTTGAGTCGCATCATCCCAACTCAGGTTGGCGGCAACATCTGGAAAATCGCCATTGAATGGGTCTTCATCAAAAGCGTACAATCTTTCGCCGCGCGTATGTTTGATCGGTCCACGCACGCGATTAGGGTTGTACAAACCGTGCAAAGTCGCTTGTCCGCGAGCGCAGGTTTTGCCGAGGTTTAGCGGATGGTTCGCGTTGCCTTCAGTCTTAATAGCGCGACCTTGCATTGTGCGGACGACAAGCCCGCATCCAGCCGCGCATTCGCGGCATGTAGTGGCGTAATAAGTGCTCTGACCGTTGTAGGTGTATTCGGGCATCTGCATGTAAGGCTCGCGCTTTACATAGCGAGAAGCAGGACCACAACCCGTGAGGATTGCGGTGGTAGTAGCGCCCACGCCAGCCAGTTTTAGAAAATCACGCCGGGAAAAATTTTTGCTCATTTTAGAATCCTCTCACCCGGTTTAATAATGGCACGTGCCGCAATCTGCAAGTTTATTTAATAAAACTTTATCTTCGCCTGCAGTTTTGACATGGCAATCGAGACAAAAACCCATATTGAAAACCTGCGGATTTTCAGCGACGGTGACTTTGGTCATATCGCCGTGACAATCTTCGCAGTTCTTACCCGCCGCGATATGCGCGCGATGGTTAAATTGAACAAAATCCGGAACTTGCGCCACCGGCACCCATTGAATAGGCGTGCCGCTTTCAACGGCATTTTTCAAAGGAGCCAGCAATTCGCTGGTTTGGGTTCTGGCAATTTGATTATGACAAGCCCAGCATTTGGCTTGGGAGGGCAATCCGGCATTCGGTCCCTTGGAGGCGCCGGGGTGACAATATAAACATTGAATTCCGAAGCCAACGTGCTTATTATGCGGGAATTGAATCGGCTGGTCGGGCGCTTTCTGCGTCAAAGATAGTCCGTACACGGCAACGCTAAACACTGCCAAAAAGACGATCCCTACCGCAATCAGACCGAGCGGCTGTTTCAGCCAGTCAAAAAGTCTTTTGATCATGGAAACTCCTAAAGTGAACTTTAAGCGTCACACCGCCGTAAAATACGGCGGCGCTTGCTAAATTACGAAATAGGTTTTCTTGCAATATGGCGAGAGGCGAATCTTGAAGCGGAGAAAGCGGTATGCGCGAAGCCCAACCTAAACACAGTTAGGATGCAAAAACAGGGCAAGGCCATCGTCATTATCTCCATCAGTAAAAGATTCTCCAAATAAAAAGTTATTTGCCCAGCCCTACTGGCGAATAACTGTGGCATTATACAGCAAAAGTGCAGAAAAGTACACACGGGTTTATAAATATCTGAAACCCGCGTGATAAAATCTTCATAAGCCTATGAAAAATAATCTTCTTCTCATGTCAATCTTATTCATTTTAATATTAGCCTCAGTCTTTGTGGCGGCGTCTTTCGTCCAAGCCGCCGAGCCGGCTATCGGCTTGGCACTGCAAAGCAAGGCTGTATTACCGCAAACTTTTACGGACCTTTCCGAAGTTGGCTCAACGACCGGCATTTTCATTATGGGCGTAGTCATTTTGCTGATCGTTACTCTGCCGCTGATTTTTAGAAGGAAATGGAAATAATTCTCTTAGAACTAATTCTCTCTGTAAAACAGTTGTGTAATTCAACGCTCCGGCGTAAAATCAGGAAAGCTTATGTACCGCAAAAATGAAAGCGCTTTAGACAGTTCGGATAATAACCCGCCCAGTTTGGGCAAGTTATTCATTATGATCGCGTAATGGCGGCTCGCCTTGCGCGGCTGACCTCGCGCAAGGAGAAACGCCTATGTTGACCATCTATAAAACGACCGAACAAGGGTTGGAAAAAATCGAAAATATCGCCAACGGAGCTTGGGTCAATGTAGCGAACCCAACGACAGATGAAATTGAAAAATTAGTCGCGTGGGGGATGGAAATGGATTACATCAACTACGCTTTAGATCAAGACGAAATGGCGCGCATGGAGCGCGACGAAGATTATACTTTCATCCTTGTACGCATTCCCATCCACCAGCCTGAAAGCGACATTCCCTACACCACCGTGCCGTTGGGGATTATGATCTTGGGCAATCGCATTCTCACCCTGTGCCGCACTGAAAGCGACATCTTCAAAGCCTTAACCAATGGCAAGCATCGGCGCTTAAAAACCGGCAAGCGCTATCGGCTAGCGCTGTATATTTTTCTTGAAACCGCCGCGCGCTATTTGCATCTCTTACGCGAAATTAACCGCGCCACCGAAAAAGTAGAGGATC
>JADLCG010000103.1 GCA_020847355.1 Anaerolineales bacterium
ATCCCTGCTCAAGCCGCCGTCCTCGGCGGCGGGGACGCCGCCTTGAGCGATGGTTTGTAGATAATGTCTAATATTTTCCGCTAGAGTGAATTTCAATTTAACGGTTATTTGCCCAGAGCTTGCTTCACGGCTTCATAGACATTGACCACGCCATAGCCAAAGGCGTTGCTGGGCATACCGCCAGTGAAACAACCAATTGACCGATCGCCTGTATAAGGCTGGGCGGTGTCAATGATCAATTGCTCGGTGGCGTCAATATTGCCGATGAGTTCAGGTTGAGCCGACCAGATCAAAGCCACCACGCCGACTAAGTGTGGTCCCGCCATTGAAGTGCCGCTATTAGCGCCATACGCATCATTAGGCAACGCGGACAAAATATCCACGCCCGGGGCAACGATATCCGGCTTGATTCTATCCGAGCCGTCTACTGTGACGGGTCCGCGACTGCTGAAATCTGCCACATCTCCGTTTTGATCAATTGCGCCCACTGAAAAGACCGAATCATATAACGATAACGGAGATTGAACCGTTCCGCATAAGGGACCATCGTTGCCAGTTGAAACGACGACGAAGATGCCGGCGTCGCGCAGGTTATTTGCGGCGGGCAATAAAGCGTTCGGGTCACAGCCTTCAATTTCCGGACAACCCCAGGAATTATTCAAGATATCGGCGGCTTTGGCAGGTTCGCCATCCGTGAATGGATTTCCATCTTGCGGAAACGGCGCGAACATAAATTGCAGACAATCCAAATAATAAGCCGGGTTGCCGAGATTGCGATCTAAATTGACGCAGGCGATCCATTGGGCTTTGGGCGCAACGCCAATGCCATCCGCGCCGAGGATTGTGCCGGTGGTGTGCGTGCCATGCCCGTGATGATCAACTGGCGAGGCGCTTCCTTCCCAGGGGTCGTACCAGTTGTAATCATCGCCGTTGTTATAGCCGCGATATTGTTTTTGAATGGCGGGATGTTTGCCATCCACGCCTGAATCGGAATTGCCAATCACAATGCCGGCGCCTTGCGCGCCAAATTCATCCCAAACTTTATCTGCGCCAATCATAGAAATATTCCAACCTACGCCGCTTGGTATCGGATCGGAATCTTGCGGCTGAATCGGCGTGGCATCTGCTGGAGGAACAGCGCGCAGGCGCGGGCTGGGAATGACGCGATCCACTTCGGGGCGAGTCAACAAATAGAGGCGTAGCAACGTCCCGCCTTGTACTTCCAGCGCGTTTTCTAAATAATAAGGCGTGTATTGAACGCCGGTTTTATCAAAGAGGTTGCGTAAATCATTTTGCGATGCGTTTGCCAACTGCGTCAATTGTTGATATGCGGCGCTGAGGCGCTCTTCGCGGTTTTGAATTTTAGCGACCTGCGAAAGATCGGCTTGTTCTTTGAAGATGACAAATAAACGATCGCCGTAATTACCCGGATGCCCTAAGATGAAAAAAACGGCGCTGACGGCGACCCAGACCACGCCCGCGCCCGCCCAGCCCACAGCCCGCTTCGTTCTTGGACCTGAAGCTGGTCTTGCCACGAAATGCAGAATCAACGCCACGACATTCACCGCTAAACCAATGCCAATGACCGCCCATCCGGTTTTTGTGGCAACGGCGGCAATATCGCCCAGCACAATCGTCAACTCAGTGGGGTCGAACATAGCCAGCCCGGCAAAAGCCAGCAAAGCCACTGCGCTACCCGCGCCCAAACGTGAAGGTAAGATGGCGGCGATGGCAAACGCAAAAGCCGGAAGGATGGCTATTAGGATTAATTCCGAACCGTCATAGCCGATGGCGGAGCCGAGCAAAGCTAATAACGCGCCGATGCCGAGACCGTCAAGTAAGAGACTGCCGGTTGTGTTTTCCATTAATACGGCGGCGAGTAAACCCAAGCCTAAACCAGCCAGCAAACTTAAACAAGCGTCTGCGAATGAGCCGAATGAGCCGTATAAAGCAAAAGGCAGAACGCCGATTCCGGCGATGAGCAAGCCAAAGGGAAGCGAGCCGCGTTTCCATTCAATTTTATTTTTGCGAAAACGTAAAGCGACTCCCGCGCTGATAACGCACAGCAGAAATTGCAGGATTGCGCCGACTTGATCGTTATTGGGACCGAGCAAGCGCAGGCTCAAAGCTGGAAAGGCGAACAGCGAAGCGCCAAACCAGCCGGCGTAAATGGGCTTGAAGCGCTCGTCTTTGGTGAAATACCAAAGCAAGCCAATCGAAAGGCTGATGAGAAAAGCCTGAAGCGCCAACCCAATCAAGCCAGACCATTGCAATACGCCCAAACTTAAAGAAGCGATTGCCATTTGACCCAGATACCAAACGACAAAGTTATATAGAAATAAACACAGCGGCAAAGGCAGGGCGAAGAGGATGAAAAGCATAAGCGGAGCGCCGCTTTTGTTTTGCGGCGAGGCTTCGGCGTAGTTTGGCTGAGGGGCTTCGGTCATCTTAATCTCCTTCGGGCAGGGGGAGCGCCACTTGCATTTTTTCTAACGCCGGCTGGTGCGGTTGAACCTTGAGTAACTTAAACGCCCATTGTACGGCGGGTCCGATCAAGAGGGCGAAGACGAGCGTGCCAATTCCGGCAGGACCGCCCAATGCCCACCCGGCGATAAAGACTACGATTTCAATGCTGGCGCGCGCGACGCGTAAACTTAGCTTTGTGGTGCGATGAATGGCGAGCATTAAACTATCGCGCGGACCGGCTCCGGCAGATACGCCAATGTAGATGGCGCTGGCGAAGCCTTGCATGAAAACTCCGGCGAGCAACATCAGGCTTTGCAGGATGATTTGTCCGCGGATGGATGGGATGTAGGCGAGAAACAGATTTAACCATAAGCCAATGCTCAGGATGTTGGCGAGCGTTCCCCAGCCTACTTGTTCTTTCAAGATTAAAACGAAAATTAAAATAAAAAACGCATTTAAGATGGTAGTTGCGCCAATGGATAAACCGGTAAGTTTGGCTAACGCGGCTTCAAAGACCGTCCAGGTGCTGGTGCCTAAATTGGATTGAAGCGTCAGCGCGATGGATAAGCCGAATAACGCGAAACCGATTTGAATCACAAACAGGTCGCGGACGAAAGTATTCCAGCGGATGGGTTTTAACATAGTTCTCCTTTGATGCGGCGATGATACCATGCTGTGATACACTCGCTGGCGATGATTTCAATTTTTGAAACGCAACGCGCTTCTTTTACGATCAGTACCGACCCGGCGCGTTTGGAAATGCGCGCCATCCATGAATTTTTAGCGCGGACAGATTGGGCGCGGGACCGTCCGCGCCAGAATACGGAAACGGCGCTGGCGAATTCTTTAGTCTTTGGGTTGTATGCGGGAGACCGTCAAATTGGTCTGGCGCGGGTGGTGACGGATTATTCTGTAGTGGCGTATGTGTGCGATGTGTTCATCCACGAAGATTTTCGCGGCAGGGGGTTGGGGAAGTGGTTGATTGAAAGTATTCTCTCTCACCCAAACTTGAAGGCTGTCCGGCGCTGGTTATTGACGACTGAGGACGCGCACGGGCTGTATCAAAAATATGGCTTTGCGCCTTTAGATCACGCTGAAAAATGGATGCAACGACTGAAACCTTTTGCGGAATAAGGAAAAACGCCCCGAAAATTTTCGGGGCGTTTCATAAATAGGAAGCAGGCTTTTTTACGGAAGCTGAAAAGCGCGGGCGGAGATGAAATTATCAAAGAAGATTGCGCCGGAGGTTGTTGCATCTATGCCGCTGACTGCGCCGAGTTGGATTTGATCGAGTCGGAAAGCGTCCAGATCCAAAGCGCCGATGGTTTCAACGAGCGTTCCGTCAATCCAAAAGGAGAGAAAACCGTCGTTGGCTGTGGGCGCGCTGGCTGTTTGCCATTCGATTTCCAGAATATGCCAATCGTTGGTGATGGTTTGCTTCGCGCCGTTGACGAAAGCGTAAGCGTCGTTCTTCACGCGCGGGCGGAGTTGGTATACGCCATTTTCATAGAGCAATTCAATTTGGAAGATGACCGTATCGCGATCGTCATCGCCGCCTTCAAAGATGGCGTGATTGGCGTGGTTTTCCATATTCAACGAGTTGGGGTTGAAAGAACATACCTAATGTAATAATGCATAGCATAATCAATGACAATTTGAAAAAGCTTTTAGATTTGATATTCATTTTAATTTCCTTCTTAAGGTTAAGGCCAAATGGTAATTTCTAAGTACCCCGACCCACTACCAACCCCGTCAAAGATCGGGATGAAAAAAAAGTGTATCCTTTGTAATGATATAAGTCTGTATTTTCTACCATGCCGATAAATTCAACTCGTAAAATGATAGGGCGCAAAATTCTTAATTCATCTAAAATCAAACCTTCATATCGGCTTACCCTTAATTTTTCGCGAGTGGTCAAATCTTGAGCGCCACAAGGAATTTTTTCTTCCCTATATCGTTGTTCATTTTCAGCCTGCTCTTCCAAAGTTATGTATTTGGAGCCATATTGATTAATAAATTGTTCAATCTCTTCTTCGCTAAGGCGGGTGGGAGTGCAAGGATTAATCCATAGGGGAGCTATTGCCCAGGTACTGCACAGGGTTGAAAATAACCCAATTATGGTAGCTATCTTTATTTTTTTCATTTCAGAGTTCCTTTTATGGGGCAGGTTGTAAATATCCCTCAATTAAGTTAGCAGTTAATTTAGCTATACCGTCGTTGGGTAGGTTACATATCAGAAACGATTTTTGAGACGTGTTCTGGATTTAATCTGTTTTCGTTTTCTTCTAGACTTTGCGCCATAGCAAAGGGTTGTTCTTCGTTTTGTAATGGCGTGAAAGATTCTTCAGATGTTGGCGTCGGTGTGATTGTTGGAACAACAGTTCCTTCTATTGATATTGCAGTTGGAGTTTCTGTTATTGTAGATGAGGCTTCTCCTTGTGCGTACACTGAGGGTGATATGGTTGTAGAACCCAAGAATGTAAAAGATAAAACTAATCCAATCGCCCATTTTAAGATCGAGTTTTGCAATTTCATAAGATTCCTCCAAAAATTATTTATCAATAGGAATTATTAATTTGAGAATAGGACCTGAAATATGATAATAGCCCCCTCCAAAATCCGGACCAAAATTAATTAAATCGTATCCTATTTCCTTTACTACTATCCCGCTTTCATCATAAAACCAACTCTTGAAATAGCCACCCATAAATTTTCCACCCGTATACTCACGAGTGATAATTGGTATACTTGTTTCTGAAAAATAAATTCCACTATCTCGCACGATATACTTTCCTATTGGCGAAGGAACATTTGTATATCTAAGCGAGAAATCAGCAATTTTATAATTTACATCCAAATCTTTCATTAGTTGTTCAAGTAGTTCACCATTTTTTACATTTAGACTCACTGGGCCAAGTGAAGCTTGAGGGAATATGACATTTCTATCAAGGTTTTGACGAAAATTAGGAGCAAGTGCAATTAATCTATTTTCTTGATGGTGAATGAAAACATTACCAGCTCCAGTGAAATATGCTGATAGATCTGGGTTGAGTTCTCCGTTGTCAAGTAGTTTATTTGGAAAATTCCACTTCAAATCAACAAGTTCATACCTTTTCCCATCGGTCAAGTCCAAAATATAGTGTGGTCTGTAATTAGGATTTTCAGGACCTACTAAACTGCCCTTTAACCAGACCAATTCCGAGCTAAGAAATACTCCTTTACTTAAAAGAAGCGGGTCATCGGGAACTTTTCTTTTTTCACCTGTGCGTAAATCTAATAAATAAGTTTTGTCTGTCAAATTTTCATGCACAAATAATACTTCCCCACCTGGCACACCGCGTACCACTGGCTTTTTGCAAGCAGAGACAAGTACCTCTGTATTTGGCGGGCGAAACAGATCTTCTTTAAGGCAAAGCGGAAAAAATAACAACGAAGGCAGGTTGCAACATAACAAAATAAATAAAAGGATAGTTAGTAATCTCGTTAGTTTTTTGTTACTTTTGAGTTTTTCAATCATTTTGTTTGCCTCCTTTTCTAAAGTTTTGTTGACCAGACTTCATTTTATGCGGCATATTCCCACATCCTTGATGTTATCTTGATAAATTGTAATAGACCTCTTGCAAAAGTAGTTGTAGGGCGGTTTCCCCCCGCGATGTATGTTTTTATAATAGATGTTATCGGAAATAATTTTTCGGACGCGGATTGACGCGGAAAACGCGGATTTTTCTTCTTTATCAGCGTTCATCGGCGTTTATCCGCGTCCTACAAAAGAACTTGGGCTTATTACCGATAAAGTCTATTGCTTTCATGGCGTCTTCATCGCCAGTTCACAACGTTGCTTGATAATGACTTCAAATC
>JADLCG010000104.1 GCA_020847355.1 Anaerolineales bacterium
CTCGTCCCGCAAATTGCCGAACCAGAACCCGCTTATGCAATGGACGAGGATATGCCGCCCCCGCCGGATAACTTCCCCGACGATTGGGATAATCAATGGCAACCTTCTTTTGACGAAGCGAATCTCGCCGCCCAGCCTGAGCCAAAATTCAAAAAGAATGAAGCCATCACCCCGCCGCTAGAAATTCGCGCCGCCGAAGCCCTGCCCACTGTGGAAGAAATGAATCAAGCCGAAGAAAAGCGCGAAGTCATGCTCCCTTCTTTATATGTGCCGCTCGCCAAAGAGACCAAAGATAAAGAACGCCCGCCGCAACAGATCACTGTCACTTTGCGCTCCACCGGCGAAAAAGAACGCGACAAACGCCGCATCAAAACTTTATACGGCACGCTGATTTCTTATCACGGACGCGATAAATTTAGCTTTCAAATCTTTGAAAATGGCAAAGGCCATCTGATAGATTTCCCCAACGATAGCACGCGCATCTGCCCCGAACTGCTGGGGCGTTTGAAAAAAGTACTGGAAGAAGAAGCCTGGCGCGTGGAAGAGATTACGTTTCAATAAAATACAGAACTCCGCGATTTTGAAAATCGCGGAGTTCCTTTTATAAAAAACCTAGCCGTACCTCACCGCATTACATCTTTCGCAATCGGCGCGGGTACACAATAACGCAAATGGATTTTCACGAATCTTCTTTATCACGGCATTGAGCAAACTCGGCAAATGAATCGCTTGCACGCTTGCGCTTCCCACTTCCTCGCGGCGCGTATATTTTTCCACGTCAATTGCAATCGCGTTGAAGCCGTCCGAATCGCCTGGGAAACCGCCGCATTCAACCACCTTATCTTGAGTCAATGCCCAGCGGATAAATTGCATTCGTCCCGCCAATTTTTCGCCATAATGAATGCTGGTGTTGACGGTATGATCCACGCCTAATAACAAGACCCAGCCATCCTGCTCCGCTAAAGCTTTGATCGGCGCCAACGGCTCAAAAATAGTTTGCGTATTCAAAAGCGCGTCGGCATTAATCCCCACAAAAGATTGAATCGGATGAATAGAGCGCTTGGCTTTGGGGTGTTTTCGCAAAACTTCCGGCAAAACGCCCATCATTTTATCCACCGGCATATCGGGGTGAAACGGCTCGGCTAGTTTATTCAAATCGGCTTGTGAACCGTAGCTCATTCCATTGTGCGGCGGACCGGCTTCCGGATTGAGCATGGTTTTATAAGTAAAAGCCGGCATAATCAACCCGCGCGTGGAAGCGAGCAAGGCTTCCAACATCACATTTGCATCTAGCGAGTCAAATGCCTTTAAGGAGGCATGGGCAATGACCAGGCGTTTGCTCAAGCCTAATTTGGAAAGCGCAGTTTTCAGGCGTTGCGGTGTAGCGCGCGAAGCGTCAGAAAGAGAAGCGGGCATGTTTGTTTCAACGTCAATGAATTATTTCCCCGTCCAGTTGGGCGGTCTTTTTTCAATGAAGGCTTTCATGCCTTCTTTTTGATCGTCGGTTGAAAACAGCGGATAAAAATTTCTTTTCTCGGTTTTCAAGCCTTCGGTCAAGGTGGTTTCAAATGCGGCGTTGACCGCTTCCTTCGCCATGCGAATCGCCAACGGCGCGCGCGCGGCAATTTCTTCCGCCAATTTGAGCGCTTCATTCAAATACTCCGTCACCGGCGCCACGCGATTGACCAAGCCAAATTGCAGAGCTTCTTGCGCCGTGAGCGTGCGATTATTCAAAACCATTTCCATCGCCAGCGGTTTGCCCAGCAAACGCGCCAAGCGTTGCGTGCCGCCGCCGCCGGGGATCACGCCAATTGTGATTTCAGGCTGACCAAATTTGGCAGTTTCAGAAGCGACGATCAAATCACAAGAGATGGAAAACTCACATCCGCCGCCCAACGCCCAACCGGAGACCGCCGCGATTACCGGTTTTTTCAGGCTACGAATACGATCCCACAATTCCACGCGCCCTTGTTGAATCATTTGAAAAGGCGTGGCTTCCGCCATTTCTTTAATATCTGCGCCAGCCGCGAAGGCTTTTTCGTTGCCCGTCACAACCATTGCGCCAATTTCTGGGTTCGCGTCAAATTTATCTAAAGCGTCAAAGAGTTCCGTCAACATCAGCGTATTAAACGCATTCATCGCCTGCGGACGATTCAAAGTGACCAAGCCTACGCGCCCGCGAATTTCCGTCAAGATTGTCGTATAAGTCATACCTGCCTCCGGTTTTTTCACGATTATACCCAGCGCGGGCGTTATAATCGCTAAAATTTATAAACTTGTTCAACCTTAAAGGAAAAAAAATATGACCCCCATTCTTTTGTTCTTACATTCTTATCTGCGCTGGTTAATTCTCCTAACCGGAATCATCGCCAGCGTCAAATTTTTGATCGGCTGGCTGGGCAAACGCCCCTATCAACGCATTGACCGCATCCTTGCTTCTACCTTTAGCGGCTTTATGGATTTACAAGGCTTGCTCGGATTAACGCTCCTGCTTTGGAACGGGCTGGCAGAAGGCGCGGGCTTCCCGCGTTATCGTCTCGAGCATCTCGGCGGGATGGTTCTCGCCATCGTCTTAACTCACCTGCAAGCCCGCTTCAAAAATTCAGCGGATGAAATTCGCTTGCGCAATTCCGCTTTCATTATCCTCGGAGCGCTCGCGCTCATCTGGATTTCAATTTTGGTTCTGCCGAGCCAGTAATCTTTAGGGATTAAAAATTCCGCCGCCTCACTGCATGGGGGGGGACATGCAATCAAGCGGCGGAAAGCGCCGATACCAATAAATGTGGGAGGGTGGCGCTGATAGACAAAATATACTCTAAGTCTCGATTTATTTTATTAAAATAAGATTAGAATTTAGATAGAATTTATCCGATTTGAAAAAAACAAAATTTTGATCCAAGCGCCTAAAATACGCTATTTTTCTTCCCGCCCGTGGAAAAGAGCCAGCCACTCCTCTACTTCCCCAACTGAGAGTTTACGGTCTTGCGCCGGTTTGGGAGCAGAAGCGCGCGCCAGCCTAATTTGCTTGGCGAATTCCTCAGAAGAGAGAACCTCCGCTTGCGCCGCGCGCGCCGTGTTTTGAATTTCATGGTCAGAAGAAACTACCGTCCAATTTTTGGCGGCTTTGCCCAGCGCGCGTAAACGCGCGCGCAACGCTGAATCGGCAGTTTGCCCAAGCCGAATAAAATGCGCTCGAACCGCGCCCAGTTTGCGGGTCCCAGCCGCGCCCGCCGGCGCGCCGTCAAAATAAACTTCAATCTCGCGCCGCTTCAAACGCGCAAACTCTTGCAAAATGGCGACCAATTCCAATTCGTCGTCTGGCGCGTCGAGCCGTAAGCCCA
>JADLCG010000105.1 GCA_020847355.1 Anaerolineales bacterium
GAGTTTTCCCATGTCCGGTCATTCTAAGTGGTCCACCATCAAACGCAAAAAAGGCGTCGCCGACGCCAAGCGCGGCGCGATTTTCACGCGCCTCGCCCGTGAAATTTCAATCGCCGCCCGCGAAGGGAGCGATCCCGATAGCAACTTCCGTTTACGGCTCGCCGTAGATAAAGCCCGCGCCGAAAACATGCCCAAAGATAATATCGAGCGCGCCATCAAAAAAGGCTCCGGCGAAGATAAAGACAGCGCCGCCTTTGAAGAAATTACCTTTGAAGGTTACGGACCCAACGGCTCGGCGCTCATGATTCACTGCGTCACCGACAACCGCAACCGCACCGTTCCCGATATTCGCCACGCCTTCAGCAAAAGCGGCGGCACAATGGCAGAACCCGGCGCAGTCGCTTGGCAGTTTGACCGCAAAGCCTATTTCGCCTTCCCTGCCAGCCAACTCTCCTTCGATCAAGCTTTCGATCTCGGCGTGAACGCCGGAGCGGACGACGTCATAGACGGCGGCGAAAGCATTGAAATTTACAGCTCCGTAGATTTATTCAAAACCCTCGCCGATGCGCTCAGCGCCGCCAAAGTCAAGCCGGATGAAGCGGGCTTACGCATGGTTGCCAAACAAGAAGTTGAACTCGACGTGGAAGCCACGCTCAAATTTATGAAGATGATCGAAAATATGGAAGAACTGGACGACGTGCAAGACGTTTTCCACAACGTCAAAATTTCAGACGAAGCCCTCGCCGCGCTCGAAGCCGCATAAAGTCTTCAAATTTCGGAAGTTTTTTAAACTTCCGAAATTTATTTAACCCGATGACTCTCGCTTTAGGAATTGACCCCGGCACCGCCACCACTGGATATGGACTCGTGCGCCTCCTCCCTAACGGAGAGTTGGTCGCTGTTTCTTTTGGCATTATCTCCACCCCGAAAGACGAAACCCCATCCGCCCGCCTCGCAACCATCTTTGACGAATTAAATAAACTGCTCAAAAAATACAAACCCGCAACAGCCGCAGTTGAAAAATTATTCTTTGCGCGCAACGTCACCACCGGCATTGCCGTTGGGCAGGCGCGCGGCGTGATTCTGCTCGCCTTGCAAAAAGCCAACATCGCAACCTTTGAATACACCCCGCTAGAAGTGAAACAAGCCGTAGCCGGCTATGGCGGCGCAGATAAAAAACAAGTGCAAGAAATGGTGCGCGCCTTACTACAACTTGACCAAATCCCCAAACCCGACGACGCCGCCGACGCTTTAGCGATTGCCATCACGCATTTGAATACAAAACGCTACGATTGACGGTAAAATATAAAAATGATCGCCACCCTGCAAGGAAAAGTTTCCCATATTGAAGATAACGCGCTGATCGTGGAAGTGGGCGGCGTGGGCTTAAGAGTCTTCGTCCCGGCGCCGGTGCGAGTAAATGCCAAAGCTGGAGAAATATTATTTTTGTTCACCCATTTACAAGTTAGGGAAGATGCGCTGACGTTATATGGGTTTGAGTCGCAAGCCGATAAGGATTTATTCAACACCCTGCTCGGCGTGGATGGGGTCGGTCCCAAAGTCGCCTTATCCGTTTTATCCACGCTGACCTTAGACGCAATTCAACGCGCCATCTTTGCAGACGAAGGCGATTTATTAAGCAAAGTGCCGGGCGTAGGCAAAAAGACCGCGCAAAAAATGGCTTTGCATTTGAAAGATAAACTCAAGCCAACGGATGGGTTATCTAAAATTGCCGCGCTGGCAGATTATGACAGCGAAGTGTTAGCGGCATTGACGGCTTTAGGTTATTCTGTGGTGGAAGCGCAAGCGGCGATACAATCTCTGCCGAAAGATGCGCCGACAGAAGTAGAAGAACGCTTGCGCGTGACTTTGCAATATTTTCAATAATAGACATTATCCGAAATAACCGTCCCGAAGGTTTTTTAAGAAAATCAAAGGGAAAATACCAACCTTCGGGACGTTTTTCCTTATTACCGATAAAGTCTAATAAATTTTGAGAATGATTTACAGGTCACGTTGAAAACGTGACCTACGATTGGGATGTATTATGTTAAATAAAAAAATCGCCTTCATAGGTCCCGGCGTTATGGCAGAAGCCATGATCGCAGGGTTGCTTCGCAAAAAACTTGCGGATGCAAAAAATATCGTCGCTTCTGGTCCGCGCGCAGAGCGCATGAATGAACTAAATAAAAAATATGGCGTCAAAACCGCCACTGATAACGCCGCGGCGATCAATGAGGCGGATGTAGTTGTGCTCTCCATCAAGCCGCAGAGATTGACCGAAGTGATGAAAGGTCTCAAAGGCATTCGCGCCGACGCTTTGGTTCTCTCCATCATTGCGGGCGCAACCATCAAAAAGATTAGCGCCGGCTTGAAGCACAAAGCGATTGTCCGCTCTATGCCGAACACCCCCGGGCAAATCGGCGAGGGGATCACAGTTTGGACTTCATCCAAAGAAGTGACTAGCGAGCAACAAGAAATAACCCGCGCCATCCTCGGCGCATTGGGCGAAGAAGTTTTTGTGGAAGATGAATCCTATTTGGATATGGCAACCGCCTTATCGGGTTCGGGTCCCGCTTATGTTTTTCTGTTCACCGAAGCGCTGATTGACGCCGGCGTACACATGGGCTTCCCCAGAAGAATCGCGGAGCAACTTGTTTTGCAAACGATCAAAGGCTCGGCTTCATACTATCAAGGCGCAGGCAGACACCCCGCCACGCTGAGAAATCAAGTCACCTCGCCGGGCGGCACTTCTGCCGAAGCGTTATATTATTTAGAGAAAGCCGGTTTCCGCACCGCCATTTCCCGCGCAGTTTGGGCGGCGTATCAAAGGTCATTAGAGTTGGGCAAGGAGAAGCCCGGTCATGTGGACGTGGAGGAAGAGAAGTAGGTGTGATATACTTTGCTAAGCAAATTATTGATTTTACTTAGCAAGGAGCGATTGGATGAATACATCAGTTAAAGTAAGCGCCAAATATCAAATTGCAGTTCCGCAAATTGCCCGCAAACAATTGAATATCAAAAAGGGAGACCGCTTAATTGTAGACGTTCAAGATGGCGTGATTATTTTGATTCCACAACCCAAACGCCATACAGATGCGCTTCAGGGTTTGCATAGTGAAATTTGGAAAGAGCTAGACACTCAAAAATATCTCAACCGCGAGCGCGACGCATGGGCGAACTCAGCAAACGATTAACCAAAGCCAAGATCATTGGTTTAGATACTTCCCTCTTTATATACTTTCTTGAAGAGAATAAAAAATATAGTCCATTATCAAAAATAACGCTTAAAGGTATGGAAGATTCAAAATGGGAAGGGGTGACGTCTACAATCACCTTGATGGAGATTACAGTTCATCCTTGGCAAACAGGGCGAGAAAAGATTGCCAGAGAATATGAAGCCAGATTAGTTCATTTTCCAAATTTATCTATTGTAGATGTAGATAGAAATGTCGCAAGAATTGCGGCTCAATTACGAGCAAGATATAATGTCTCGCCGCCTGACGCTTTGCAAGTTGCGGCAAGCCTGGCGTTTGGCGCAAAAGCATTTTTGACGAATGATAAAAGATTATCTAAACTTCAAGAATTAATAGACGTGCTGGTATTAGATGATTTTGTTGAATAGCCATTAGAGTTGGGGAAGGCGGAACTGGGGCATGTGGATATTGACAGAATCAGAATGCACTTAATCAGCCGTTATTCATCGGGTAAAATTCACCCGCGAATTACCAATTATTATTTACTAAATTCATCACTCATGCCTCTCATCACCACCAACTCACTCACCAAATCCTACGGCGCGACCGATATCTTCAGCGGGCTGAACGTTTCTATTGAGAAAGGTTCGCGGCTGGGAATCGTCGGTCCCAACGGCGTGGGCAAGACCACGCTCTTACGCATATTAGCAGGCGAAGACGAAAGCTCGCAGGGGTCAGTCACCCGCTCAAAGGGAGTCCGATGCGGATATTTATCGCAAGAAGCGGATTTCAAAATGCAAGGCACGCTCTGGGATGCGTGTCATTCCGTCTTTGAAGATTTAATCAAACAACAAAGCGAAATGCACCGCCTCGAAGAACTGATGGCGACCGATCACGCGGTGTTGGAAGAATACGGCAAACTGCAAGAGGATTTTGAACGGCGCGGCGGCTATACCTATGAGACGCGCATCAAACAGGTTTTGACTGGTTTGGGATTTGACGCGCCAGACTACGCTTTGGCTTTGGATCACCTCTCCGGCGGACAGCGCACCCGCGCCTTTCTCGCCC
>JADLCG010000106.1 GCA_020847355.1 Anaerolineales bacterium
GGGGCTGGGGCTTTTGCTCCCCGTCTTTCTGCACCTCGCTCAACGCACTGGCGGCGCGGAATATCTCGCCACTGCCAGCGGACTCGTCCAGATGGCGCGTAACATGGGCGGCGCGATGGGTATTCCTCTGCTCGGCGCGTGGTTGGCGCTGGGCGAAACCAACCTCAGCGCGTTCATCGCCATCTTCGCCTCGCTGGCAGGGGTTGGGGCGTTGGGTCTTGCGCTGGGATTTATTGAAGAATTCACCTTACGCGAAACGTCTCGAAGGTTCTCGTAAATCAGGCTTGGTTCTCGTCCAAGCCTTCGGGACGATATAAAAAACAAACATTCAAAAGGTTAAAAATCATGCGAAAAATTATTGAAGCGCTCCTGCTCGTCTTTCTGCTTTCTGCCTGTTCAGGCGGACAAATTACCCTGCCCGCCGGGGTTGTGGAAACCGCAGTTGCCTCTGGAGCGGTGGAAACCGTAGTCGCCTCTGGGGCAGTGGAAACCGCAATGGCGGCCATGCCTACACAAACATCAGTTCCATTATCTACCGCGGCGCCCGTAGTCACGGAAGCGCCTGTCAGTTCGACATCACCAAATGGGTGCCCTGCCGAAACCGCAGAATTAAAACTGTTCACCAACGCCGCCGAAGGCTATTGCTTCCTTTACCCCGCAAACGACCGCCCCGTTCCGCCCAGCATGATATTCATTAGCATCAGCGGCAATCCAGACGTAGGCGACGCCACGGCTCAAATTAAGGTAGAACCTGCTGTAGGGCGCACCGCCGCTCAGGTGGCAGATGCAAAAATCGCAGAAGCCAGCGCAGGCTCTATCCTTGCGCGGACAGACATTCTCATGGATGGGAAGCCGGCAGTCATGCTAGACGCTATCATCGCCGAAGAACCACATCGCGTAATTTATATCGTTGGCAACGACCGCCTCTACACGATCTATTTTCAAACCTGGGAGCCAAGCGCGGAATGGTTTTCAGAATTGGAAAAATTATACGGGACAGCGACAAATTCCTTCCATCTCTTCGCGCCTGATGCGTGCCTGATGGAAACCGCAAAACTGAAACTGTTCACTAACGCCGCTGAAGGCTACTGCTTCCTTTACCCCGCGCAGGATGCGCCCCTGCCGCCGAACATGGTTGCGATTAATCCCAACGGCGCGTCGGGCGGAGATTTCCTGCCAGGCGATGCGGTGGTGTTGGTTAGCATGGAAGCCGCTGGGGGACGCACCGCCGCGCAAGTCGCCGATGCAAAAATCGTAGAAGCGGGCGCAGATTCTGGCGTTACGCGCAGTGAGCTTCTCATAGACGGGAAACAGGCGATTGTGGTGGATGGTCTGCCCGCGCAAGATTCGGAGCGCGTGGTTTTCATTGTCGGTAACGACCGTCTGTACACGCTCCACTTTCAACCCTGGGCGTCAGGCGCCGCATGGCAAGCGGAGTTGGAACTGTTATATTCGACGATCATCACTTCTTTCCATCTCTTCACGCCTGCGTCATAAGGAAGTGAGTTTTTATGACGATTGCATGGTTTCACGAAGTTGGTTCAGAGGATATTCAACTTGTCGGCGGCAAGGGCGCCAACCTCGGCAGGATGACTCAGGCAGGTTTGCCCGTGCCGCAGGGATTCTGCGTCACCACCAGAGCGTATAAACAATTCCTCGCCGAGACCAGCCTGTGGGATGAGATGGAAAAATCTCTGGCAAATCTGCCGACCCGTGAAGCGGGCGAAAAAATCCGTCAGCGGATGGAAACTGCCCGAATGCCAGAATCAATTTCAAAGTCCATTAAAGATGCGTATGCCAATCTCAACGGCGGATGCGCCCGCGTGGCAGTCCGTTCATCCGCCACCGCCGAAGATTTGGCAGAGGCAAGTTTCGCGGGGCAACAGGAAACCTATCTCGGCATTTATGGCGCGGAGAGTTTGGTTTGGCATGTTCAGCGTTGCTGGGCGTCGTTATGGACGGAGCGTGCCATTGCCTACCGCGCGCGCAACGATTTTGAGCATGAAAGCGTGAGCCTTTCGGTGGTGGTGCAGGAGATGGTTGCGCCTGATGTGGCGGGCGTGTTATTCACCGTCAACCCTGTCACCAATAATATGGATGAAATGCTCGTCAACGCCGCCTACGGTTTGGGCGAGAGCGTGGTTTCGGGGCGCGTCACGCCTGATACGTTCCGCGCTGGACGAAAAAAATTTGTGACGCTTGAAAAAGTGTGCGGCGCCAAAGCCACGCGCATTGACATGGCGTCCGATAACGGCACAACGGAATCGGAAGTGGATGAATCCGCGCGCCAACGTTTATGCCTGAATGAAGCCGACCTGCGCCGCCTGATTCAACTTGGCGAAAAGGTGGAAGCGCATTACGGCAAACCGCAAGACATCGAATGGGGTTTGGCGGGCGGCGCTTTGTATCTCCTGCAAACTCGTCCCATCACTTCGCTTGCCCCCGCGCCTAAAACGCAAAAATTGAATCGCGCCCAACGTGAAATCATCAACGATATTCTGGAGCATTATCCCGAACCGCCCTACCCGCTCGATTACGCCGCCGTGACCGATAGTTATCAGCAGTTGGTCAATGCCGCGCACGAATACGGCGTGGAGTTGCCGCCCGCCCAGCAAATCATCCTGCTGGACGAAGACGGACTGCCCAACATCGTCCCGCCCAAGCCGCGCCCAACCCTGCGCCTCTTGGGCATGTTCAGCAAACTGAATCAAAACCTCAAGACCAACCCAACCGAATGGCTGGAAAAACAAGCCCCTCTATTTGAAGCGGAACTCAAAGCGCTGGGCGAAACCGACGTGCGCGCGCTGGACAACGCCGAACTGACGCGCTTCATTCAACGCGCCGTCAGCGTCACCAGCCGCGTCGGCGATATCCGCTTCCGCAAATACATCGTGCCTGCCATCGCGCGCTCCATCTTCCTCAAAATTCTGCTGGGCTTCGCCAAAAATTCAAAATCAATCAGCGTGATGGATTTACTCGGCGACCTGCCCTACAAAACCGCGCTGATTGATCAGGCGCTCAAACAACTGGCGTTATCCGCCGAAACTCTGCCGCAAGTCAAAGATATTTTATTGAACTCCGATATGGATTCAACCCTGCCCGCGCTGACAGCGAACGCCGAAGGCAAAATCTTTCTCGATCAAGTGAACGCCTTCTTAAACGAACACGGCGCGCGCACGATGAAAATGTACCTGCCCTTCTCCAACCGCGCGTGGTCTGAAACTCCCGCCGCTTTATTGACGACGCTTGGCGTGTTACTGCGCTCGAACAAGATTCACGCCGAGCCAAAACCCTATGCGGAAATATATCAGCGCCTCCTCTCTGAACTTCCAGCCTGGTCCCGTTCCCGATTCATCTCCACGCTGGAAAAGTACCGCGCCGCGCACGTCGCCCGCGAGGCGACTCTCTATGTCATCGAAGCGGGTTTTCTGCAAGCCCGCCGCGGTGTGGATGAATCCGCGCGGCGATTGGCGGCGCAAGGGATGTTGCTCACCGCCGCGCAAAGTATCTTTTTGACTCTGCCTGAACTTTACGCCGCGCTGGCTGGCACGCTGACGAATCTCCCTGCGCTGATTGCCCGCCGCGAGAAAGCCCGTCCACGCGCCGCCAAAATCTGGCGCGGACAATGGCGCGCCGCCGCTTCGCCCGCTTCACAGGACGGCGCCATGCGCGGGCAGTCGGGCAGTTCAGGATTCGCCACTGGCACAGTCAAGGTCGTCAACGGACCCGCTGAGTTCGATAAACTCCAACCTGGCGACGTGCTGGTTTGCCCATACACCGATCCCGCTTGGACTCCGCTTTTCACTCTCGCCTGCGCCGTCGTTTCCGATACAGGCGGACCGCTTTCCCATGCCGCCATCGTCGCCCGCGAATACGGCATCCCCGCCGTGTTGGGCACGCAAACCGCCACCCTCACCTTCCAAGACGGCGATACCATCAGCGTGGACGGCGATAAAGGCGAAGTGCGGAAGGAAGCGCAATAACTACCCGCTTCTCTGGAAAGACTCAACAAACGATTGTCATTTCACCCAGGAGAATCTCACAATGGAAATAATCAGCGCGTTACTTCTTGAAAATAATCTATATATCGTAGGGCTGGCGGCAGTAGCGCTATTCGGAGTCGCCGCGTATATGTTCGTTACTGCGCGGAATTTTGTCCGCTCCGCAAGCAAAACCCAAGGGACGGTCGTTCGCCTGGAGGCTCGGCCTGGGTCCAAAGGCGGAACTGTGTACCTGCCCATTTTTGAATTTAAAACCATAGACGGGCAAATCATCACTGTTCCGCATGACGTCGCCTCACGGCCGCCGAATTATCGAGTTGGGGAATCTGTGGAGATTTTATATAATCCCGCCAACCCTCAAAACGCCAAACTTGCTGGTTCGTCTAATTTCTATATGCTTCCAGCCCTGCTTGCCGCCTTCGGAGCGTTTGCCGCCGTTTGGTTTTTCGTAATGTTCGCGGAAGCGCTCTTCAAATCACTGCGCCCGTGATATTGGTTGTTACTACCCCTGCTCAAGCCGCCTTGAGCGATGGTTTGTAAAATTTATTTCGACCGACTTAGGCGAAGTTAACTAAAAGGTCATTGAGAATTACCTCAATGACCTTTTAGTTTCAATCGCGTTTTCGCAAAATACAACAGCAAGACAGAATAGATTTGATGGAAGCCTAACAACAACACGAAGATAGACCCCAACCCCTCGCCTCTTTTCTTCGGGACAACTGCTGACCCGAAGTAGAGTTTTGTCTCATCCCCAGCCTTTTCGACCATTAACCACGAGCGTGTGCTACTCAAAAAGTCACACAGCAAAATTTCATTTTCGCTCCGCGCTTCGACTGTCCATGCGGCAAATTTATCAATTTGATTTTCTGCTAATCGCTTTGCTTGTGCATCAGAAGATGGCTTGCGGACAGCGTGTTTCAAAATAAACGCTTCTATCTTGAAAAGCCAGGTTGTGTAAAATGCGAAAATAAATTCAGAAGAGGAAACTTGCCTATCAATGGTTGTGACGTAACAATCCACGTAATTTCCAGCGCGCAGATAATTTTCAAGCAAAGTGTTTTTGGGGGGCGGGCATTTTTCAATGGACGGCATTATCTGTCCTTTAAGGAAGATCGCCTTGCGCGGTGAAGGCTTGGGCTTCTTTTGGTCCCCAACTGCCTTTGCGATAGGGGAGCGCGTGGGGATGTTCTTTGAGGACGGGTTCAATCACTGCCCAAGCCGCTTCGGAGGCGTCTTCGCGGGTGAAGAGCGTGCGATCCCCAGAGATGGCGTCGCCTAAAAGGCGCTCATAAGGAGATTGTTCGCCGGGTTCTTCTTCAATTAGAAAAAGTTCTTTCTGATCGCCAATGAACTTTTTACCTTTTTTCTTGACGCGCGCCGCCAACCCAATCGAGGAGTGGGGAGCAAGTTGGAAGCGCAGATAATTTGTCTGTCCGGCGAGGGTCGGCGAATCTTCAAATAGCTTTTGCGGGGGCGGTTTCAATTCAACCAACACTTCATTCACGGTTTGTTCAAGATATTTCCCCGAACGCAAATACCATGGGACTCCCTCCCAGCGCCATGAGTCAATGAAGAGGCGTAAAGCGCAAAAAGTTTCCACATCGGAATTCTTTGCCACGCCCGGCTCGTTGCGATAACCAGCGTATTGCCCGCGCACCAAATCGGCAGATGTGAGCGGGCGCATGGCGCGGAAGACCTTCACCTTTTCCGTTTGCACGGCGTCGGGGTCTTGGCGCGTTGGCGCTTCCATCGCTAATAAGGCGACAATTTGAAAGAGATGGTTTTGAATCACATCGCGCAAACAGCCAACAGTTTCATAAAATGCGCCGCGCGTTTTCACCCCGAAATCTTCCGCCAAGGTGATTTGCACGCTGGAAATGTAATTGCGATTCCAGATCGGCTCGAGGAACGAGTTGGCGAATCGAAAATAGAGGATATTCATGATCGCTTCTTTGCCGAGGTAGTGATCAATGCGGAAGATCGCGTCTTCGGGGAAGACCGAATGCGCGACTCGGTTGAGTTCGCGCGCCGAAGCGAGGTCGCGCCCGAACGGTTTTTCCACAATCACCCGCGCATTTCCAGCTAAACCAGCCGAGCCTAATCCTTGAATTACATTTTCAAAAAGAAAAGGCGGGATTGCCAGATAATGCGCCGGACGTTTGGCTTTACCCAAGGCTTGCTTTATAGCGCGATAAGTTTCCGGATGCGTGTAATCTCCGCTGACATAGCTTAACAACGCTAAGAGTTTGTTGAAGGCTTTTTTATCGTCAATGCCGGCGGCGCTATGTTGCAGGCTGTCTTTGACGCGGGCATGTAATTGCTTTAGATCCCATTTTTCGAGCGCCACGCCGACGATGGGAATCGTCAACGCGCCGCGCTTAACCAGCGCATACAGCGCCGGGATGATCATCTTGTAGGCGAGGTCGCCCGTAATGCCGAAGAGCGCCAGCGCATCAGAATGCGCGTTTGAGTCCTTGTGTTTCGTCATAGCTTCACCTGTTAAATGGGCATTCGGTATCCGTAGAATTCATGGTCTTCATTATATCCGCCATGCCCCGCGCCGAGATGTTTGAAATCGTGGACGAACTCGATGGCGCGAATCCATTTGACCATCTTGAAGCCAAGTTGGTTTTCACAGCGCAGTCTCAGCGGCGCGCCGTGCAGGAAGTTGAGCGGCTCGCCGTTCATCTCATAGGCGAGCAGGCTGAGATGGTGGCGCATGTTCCGCATGGAGTGGACGTCGTAATAGATGCCGCCATCGGCTCCCTCGGCGAACGAGTAAAAGACAACATAACGCGCCTCGGGTTTCGGCTTAACGATCTTGATGATGTCGCGCACCGGAACGCCGCCCCATTTGGCAACACCCGACCAGCCTTGAATGCAGAAATGCTTGGTGATCTGATCCTGTTTCGGCATTGACTTGAGCGCGGCATACGAAATCTCTTGCGGATTTTCAACCAAGCCGCCGATGATGATCTTGTAGTCTGCGAAATTGCCTTCTTTGAGTCGGTTGTATTCGTCAGAAGTTGGAAGCGTCCCATTGACCCAGAAATACGGCGAAATATCTTTCTCGGTGTATTGCGTCTGCGGATCCCAAAGCTCCGCCCATGATTGGATATATCCAACCATCCGTTCGCCGATCATCTGAACCCGCCGCGCGTACTTGATCGTCAGCGGCGAGACCATGATCCAGATGCCGATCAGGATGATCATGACGGGAATGTAAATCAGAAATCCGTTCCATGAACCGTCGTTTACGCCTGCAAACATGTAGTTCAAGTTCTTGCGTAGTCCGGTGATGAACACGAGAGTGGTGTGGACGAAGATGAAGAAGAGGAACCAGCCCAGTACAATGAAATGAATTGTGCGGGCAAGTTGTCGATTCATGAATTTGGCAAACCAGCCCAACTTGTTCGAGAACGCGGGTCCCTGCATCACGCCGGTGATGAATGCTATCGGAGCGGCGATGAAGATGGTGACGAAATACGTCAACTGTTGCAAGCCGTTGTACACAGTCCACGTATGCTCAACGGGAAAATTGAGCGACAGATATTGAATCAACGTGGAGAGCGCGTTTGGAAATACCGACCAACTGGTTGGGACTACCCTGAGCCATTGGTTGGTTGCGAAGAGCAACACGTAATAGAGCAAGCCGTTGAGAATCCATAACAGGTCGAAGGTGAAATGCCACCAACGCGCCAGCCCGACCGAGTGGCGAACGCCGGGGATGCCGAGCCAGCCGGGGATGGTGACTGAATCGTCTTTTGAAGTCCAGAGGCGGTCGGTTGGCACGTCATGCTGAAAGCGGAACCATTCTTTGCCCGGCGTGCAATCCCTCTGCAAAAACAGGCGCGGATAATCCGCAAGGATTTGAATGCCAGCGCGGATGATGAACATCATAAAGAACGCGTTGAAAAAATGCTGGGCTCTCAGCCACCACGGGAAGCCCGACGTGACCGAAACGGGAGTTGCGTCTCCAGGGTAACGCAGGATGAAATCCTGCACGGCGGGGATCGTGCGTAATTCTTGCGCGATGGCGACTGCGAAGAGCGCCGCCACAAACGCGATCGGGATCGCCCACCAGATGCTGATCCAACGTTTGCCGATGCGCACTTGCGGCATGATGCCTGTGTGATACGGCATCCAATGACCCAGCTTGAGGCTGTCCTCCGCGCCGACTAAATTCGGTTCGATCGCGGACTTTGATGCTTGCATTGCTTGTATGTTTTTCATTCTATGCTCCGATCTCAATGGATGCCCCCGACTCTCAACCGACGGGCGACTCTTCATCGCGTCAGCGACAGCCCGAACGCTTCCATCGTTTTCTGTGTAGTTTTGTAGTCTTTATGAATGATGCCGCGAATCCCAAGCCCCTCGGCAACTTCGACGAATAACGAACGGTCGTCAACGTAAAGTACCTGCTCCGGACTGGTCTGCGCAATATCCAACGCCATGCGGTAGATGTCAGCATCCGGCTTGCGAAAATGGACAAAGCTGGATGAAACGAAGAAGTCTATGAACGTATTCAATTGGAATTGCCGCACCCGATAGGCGTTGAGTTCGCGCCCCTCATTGCTCACGACGGCGACCCGCAGGTTGTAACGCTGTTTGATATTTTTCATCAATTCGATCATCTCTGGGAAAGGCTGTGACTGTGCGAACATGAAATCCTTGAACTCTTCGCGCGAGAAGGAACGCTTTTCGTAAAAAACCACCCGGTTCAAGTATTCATCCAAACTGAGTTTGCCCTCCTCGTACGTGTCGAAAGTCAAGTGATGACGTTCGTCCACCTCGTCTTGCTCTAAGCCGAATTTCTCAGCCGCGCGGATTCGCGCGTTGCGGTCCCAGCCGTTTGTCAGCAGGACGCCGCCGATATCTAGAAATAACGTTGTGATCCCGAAGGAATCTTTATCCATTGTGTTGCTCCTTGATTATTACCTGCCTTGGATGGATCGAAGTAAAGAGCAATGCTTCATTCGCTCGTTTAGAAGCGCGATAATATAACTTTCGCATTTCCGATTCCGCCTCATACGGTTTTCTATAACAGGAAGCCGTCGTATCCAAGTATGTATGCCTTTGTGATTTATATTTCCCCTGCAAAGACGCGCGAAAAAAAGTATACATCGCATTACGATATAAATCAACGACTGAGGCGGCGGCTGGATTAATTAAAACTAAGAGTTGACGTAATTCGGCTGAATTTTGACATGGTAAACTTAGCGCGTTTTACGTTAAATCTGCAAC
>JADLCG010000107.1 GCA_020847355.1 Anaerolineales bacterium
ACTTTGATATCTTTCCACATATCCGAGCCGCTGAACACGTCTGCATATTTATCTCTGAACATTTCGGCGCGCACGCTGGAAGACGCAACTTCATTGATCTCTTTTTGCGTGGGCCATAAATCTCTCAAATATACCGGCGCGCCATCCGCGCCTGTGCCGAGCGGTTCTTTATCAAGATCAATATCCACCGTGCCAGCCAAAGCATAAGCGACGACGAGCGGCGGGCTGGCGAGGAAGTTAGCCTTCACCAACGAGTGGATACGGCCCTCAAAATTTCGATTGCCCGAAAGCACCGCCGCCGCCACCAGATCGGACCCGCTGACTGCTTTGGCAACCTCAGCCGGTAGCGGACCCGAATTGCCGATACAAGTGGTACAGCCATAAGCGATGACATTGAAGCCAAGTTTGGCGAGCGGTTCGAGCAAATCGGCTTGCTTCAAATATTCCGTCACCACGCGCGAGCCGGGCGCCAGCGAAGTTTTGACATACGGTTTGACGTTGAGGCCTTTTTCAACGGCTTTCTTGGCGAGCAAGCCCGCCGCAACTAACACAGATGGATTGCTGGTGTTCGTGCAGGATGTGATCGCCGCGATCACCACCGCGCCGTGTTTCATTTTCATCGAGCCGCCGTTCGTGCCAAAAGTGGCTTCGGCGTTGAGGGCTTCGGGTTTTAATTCAAAGCCGCGTTCTTTGACCGGCGCGCTCAAAATTTTATTGAACGTCTCTTTCAACTCAACCATCGGGATGCGATCTTGCGGGCGTTTGGGTCCAGCTAAAGATGGCACAACCGACCCGAGGTCCAGTTCGAGCGTATCGGTAAATTCAGGTTCGGGCATGGATGCGTCATGGAAGAGACCTTGCGCGCGCGCATAGGCTTCAGTCAGGGCAATGGTCTCTTCAGAGCGGCCCGTCAGGCGCATGTAGCGCAGCGTTTCTTTATCCACTGGGAAGTAGCCGATGGTCGCGCCGTATTCAGGAGCCATGTTGCCAATTGTGGCGCGGTCGGGCAGGGACATGGTTTCCAACCCGGGACCGTAAAACTCGACAAATTTATCCACTACGCCTTTTTTGCGGAGCATTTGCGTAACGGTCAACACGAGGTCGGTGGCGGTGACGCCTTCTTTCAATTTACCGTGCAGTTTGAAGCCGATCACATCCGGCAGGAGCATATCCATCGGTTGACCGAGCATCACGGCTTCGGCTTCGATTCCGCCCACGCCCCAGCCAACTACGCCTAACCCATTGATCATGGTGGTATGCGAATCTGTGCCAACCAGCGTATCCGGGAAGGCGACGGTTTCAGCGCCGTCTTTCTTCGTCATCACCACATCGGCGAGATATTCCAAGTTGACTTGATGCACAATGCCGGTCATCGGCGGCACGACGCGGAAGTTCTGGAAGGCATGTTGCCCCCATTTGAGGAATTCGTAGCGCTCTTTATTCCGCATAAATTCCATTTCCGTATTGCGTTGAAGCGCGTCCGGCGTGGCGAAGAAATCCACCTGCACCGAATGGTCAATCACCAAATCCACTTGCACCAGCGGATTAATCTTCTTCGGGTCGCCGCCGAGGCGGGCAACTGCCGCGCGCATGGCGGCGAGATCCACAATCGCCGGCACGCCGGTAAAATCCTGCATGACAACGCGCGCCGGTAAGAACGGTATGCCTGGGCGTTTGCCTTGCGCCGTCCACGCGGCGATGTTCTTCACATCCTGTTGGATAATCTCGTGATCGTTACACTGCCGAAGCGCGGCTTCGAGCAGGATGCGAATGGAGTATGGGATTTGGCTCAACTTGGTTTTGGTCAGCCCGGCTTTTTCCAAAGCCTCAAGCCGATAGTAGACGTATTGCCGATTGCCCACAGTTAATACGTCACGGGACTTAAATAGATCGTTCATTGCATGTCTCCTTTGAAGTGTGAAATTTTGCGGAGGAAGCCGCAACACTCACACCACAAGACTACTTAGAACACAAAGGAGCGCCTTTGATATCCTTTATATTATGTGGTGGGATAAACCAGATGAAATTATACTAACTTATAGACGCGGCGAGAAGAGCGTTTATTTCAAATCTTTTTTAATTGAATCCACGAGTTCATTTTTTTCGTTCTCAGGTAAAAAGGCGGCTCTTGCGGCGTTCAAAATACAGCCCTTCAAAACTTCCAGAGGCGTATTTAACTCCTCGCCCACATGCTGATATTCCTGCGATAAGGTGATGCGCGAAATGCTGGGATCGTCCGTATTCACCGTAACTTTCAATTGAGCGTCCAACATGCGCGGCAATGGATGTAAATTAAGCGCCTTGACCACGCCGGATTGGAAGTTGCTAGTCACGCAGACTTCAAAGGGAATGCCGCGTTCGCGCGCCAAAGCGGTGACGGATTGACTTTCTAACACGCGCACGCCATGCCCGATTCTTTCCGCGCTCAAATTCTCAATTGCGTCTTGCACATTTTCCGCCGGACCCCACTCCCCGGCATGGATGGTGATATGCAAACCGGATTGCCGCGCTTCTTTGAAAATCCCGTGAAATGCGTCCGACTTAAACTCAGCCTCATTGCCCGCCAAGTCCAGCCCGAGCATTCCGTTTTTGATATGCTCCGCCGCCAACCAAGCCACTTGTTCGGCTAACTCCGGGCTTTCATGGCGGTTGACGGAAGCAATCAACCCGACTTTGATATTATTTTTCTGCGCGGCTTCCTGCGCGCTGGAGATCACCCAATCAATCACATCGTGCAGAGGGAAACCTTCCGCGCGGCTTAATGCCACCGGCGTAAAACGCAGTTCAAGATAGCGGACGTTATCCTTCGCCGCATCCTCTACGGCTTCGTAGGTGACGCGATGAATTACATCCGGCGAGCGGTAAAACAAACGTAAGGTCTTAAATTTTTCGAGAAAATTGGAAAAGGTCATCGGGTCTTTATCTTGCACTTGCACCAACCCGGAAAGATTCAACATCGAAAGCGGGATCGTCACGCCGTGCTTGCGCGCAATATCCAACATAGTCGCCAAACGCAGAGAGCCTTCCAAATGCCGATGCAGTTCAACTTTTGGAAGAGCAACGTAGTGATTACGTGGAGTAGTTTCGCTTTGCGGAGCCAAACTTTGAGCCTCTTAGTGACGTTTTCTTTTTTTCTTTGAGCCGCTAACCGATGCGTCGCCAATTTGAATTTGAGTTTCAGTCGTCAGGGCTGGCGCGGCGTCTGTCTCGATGGGGTTAATTTCAATGCGTCTCGGGCGCGCCGCAAACGCGCGGCTAATCACCAAAGCGCGCACGTCTTCCAACAACTGCGCGAACATCTCAGACGCTTTCGTTTTATATTGTACCAGCGGGTCGCGTTGGGCGTAAGCCTCCAAGCCGATCGAGACGCGCAACGCCTCTACCTTAGTAAGATATTCAACCCATAATTCGCTGAACGCTCCCAACAACAGTTGACGATGGACTTCATTCAAAACATATTTGCCGATTGCCGCGATTAAAACCTGCGCCTCAGACTCATTCAAACTGGATGCGCTTTCATTGAGTCGCGCCTCGCCGAAAGCGATCTTCGCCGCCGGTCCAAAATCCGCCAGTTTGGTTGCGTTCTGGCTAATGCGGTTAAATTCGCTTTGTCCCCACGTGGTTTGCAAGGCTTCTTCCGCCGTGTCTAAATGCGTCATCACGTCTTCGACTAACTCATCGGCGTTTGCGCCCTCTAGCAATTGCGCGGCGTAAAAAACATAGGTGAAGCGCGAGAAAATTTGTTTAACTTGTTTGTGCGTTTTTTGATCAAAGCCAGAGCGCGTGCCTTGCCCCAAAGTGAGCAAGAGCCGTAATTTTGCAGATGTATCGGTTGGGGCTTCGCGCTGGAGCAGAATATCAAGTTCGCGGGCAACTTGAGCGTTTAAGCGCTCGCGCTTTTGATTGAAAGCGTCCTGCGCGGCATTGAGCAAAATGTCGGAGAGTTCGTCCCAATTTGAAGGCATTGGGCTGGGCCACTGAATCTTTTCGCCTAGGCGGTTGTGAATCGCGCCGATCACGCGCACGGCGTTCAGCGCAGTCAATTGCGTTTCAATCAAATCTTGAATATCTTCCTTTGCGTCTTCCGGATCGTCCGCCAGCGCTTTTTGAATTTCATTCGGATAGCGCACCTGCATCCGCGCCAGTCCGTTAATTTCTTCGATCATCTTTTGTGGGCGTGGTTTTTCTTCCAAATCATCCAAGCCTTGAAAGTAGGCGTCAATTGCGTCTTCGCGTTCGGCAATTTGTTCGTCCAGCGCGGTTTCGGTCTTTTCGATCAAGGCTTCAATAGCGTGAAGCGCATGGGCGTATTCGCTCTCGATGGATTTGGCGATCAAATCCAATGTTGAAGCGCGGACGTTAGCGTCGTCTATTTGATTGAGCAAGACTTTGAAGCCGTACGTTGGGAACAAGCCATTTTGCGAATCGAACGGCGGTTGAACTTGATCGAGCCAGGCGATCAAACGCCAAAGACCTTCTTCGTCCGCCAGCCCGGCTTTCACGCGCTTGGTCACTTCAGCTTCGAGCATATCCGCCACGTCTTCGCTCAAATCTTCCTTGACGAAGATGCGGTCGCGCTGGTTATAAATTTGCTGACGTTGCTTATTCAGCACATCGTCATATTCGAGCAAATGCTTACGCACGTCAAAGTTTGCGCCTTCAACGCGGGTTTGAGAATTTTCGATGATGTTGCTCACCAAGCGCACTTCCAGCGGAAGCGAATCGTCCACTTTGAGGCGTTCCATCATGCCGCTGACCTGTTCGCCGCCGAAGAGGCGCATCAAATCATCCTGCAAAGAAAGGTAAAAGCGCGAAGAGCCCGGGTCGCCCTGACGCGCGGCGCGTCCGCGCAATTGGTTATCAATGCGGCGGGCTTCGTGGCGTTCAGAGCCAATGACGTGCAAACCGCCCAATTCGCGCACGCGCTCCATATCGTCAAAATATTGTAGGAAGAGTTTCACTTCCGCATCGTAAATGCCATACTGTGCGGGATCAATCTGTTTGAGGGCGGCGCGGCGCTCTTGCAGGGTGAGATCAAACGGGTCTTTGACGCCCACTTTGCTGAGCACGCGATTTACGGATGAGATCACTTCTTCCGCAATTTCGCCGCCGAGTTTAATATCCACGCCGCGCCCAGCCATGTTTGTGGCGATGGTCACTGCGCCAAACGCGCCAGCGCCGGCGATGATCTGCGATTCTTCGGTATGTTTGCGGGCATTCAAAACTTGATGGACAACGCCGCCTTGAATGATGGCTTTCAAACGCGGCAGGGATTCTTCCGGCAGGCGCAACAAACCTAAAAGCGCCGTGAGGTTATTCGCGTCGTCTAGGCTGATGTTGGTCAAGCCATGCGGGGCGCTGAACTTACGCAATGCGTCGGCGGAGAGTTTGTCAATCGGCTCATTGAACGGCACGAGGTCCGCAATGAGACGCCCATCTTCTTCAATATTATTAGCGCGTAAATAATGATCGCGCACGAGCGTATATTGCAGTAAACGCCGCACGGGTTCGGCTTTGAGGCGGTTGGATAATTTATCCGAAGATTCAACTGAGGTAGTGCCAACCAACAATGGGCGTCCCAACGCATGATTGCGGATAATTTCAGTCACAATGGCGCGCAGTTTCGCCTCGCCGGTTCTAAAAATTACGTCGGGATAATCTTTGCGGCGATAGAAGAGCGGTTGCGTTTCTCCGGCTTTGGCAAAATACGAGTAAGCGTAACCTTCTTCGTCCTTCGTTTTGATTTCAACCAGCGGCGCAGATTTCCCGTAGGATTGATATTCCAAGTTTGGCGAAACCGGCGCAACTTCCAACTCGTAAATTTTATTGAATTCTTCGGCTTCGGTTAACGCCGTGCCGGTCATGCCGGCTAACTTTTGATACAAGCGATAATAATTTTGCAGAGTGACGGTGGCGTAAGTGACCGATTCCGGCTCGACCTTCACGCCTTCTTTGGCTTCCACCGCTTGATGCAAGCCGTCGCTCCATCTACGCCCGGGCATGAGGCGTCCGGTGAATTCATCCACGATGACGACTTTACCGGCTTGCACTAAATAATCTTTATTGCGATGAAAAAGATATTGCGCGCGCAAGGCTTGTTGCAGATAACCCATCGTTCGGGCTTGTTCGGGGGTGAGGTCTTCCGGTCTTTCGGGATCGAGCAGTTGCATCCCCAAGATAGATTCAACGTGACTGACTCCGATCTCGGTCAGATCAATGGTGCGGTTCTTTTCTTCCATTTCATAATCTTCAGGCTTAAGTTGCTTGACCACTTGCGCCATGCGCCCGTACCATTCCAAATCGCCGGAAGCGGGACCGGAAATGATCAGCGGCGTGCGGGCTTCGTCAATGAGGACGTTATCTACTTCATCTACAATCGCAAAGTAATGACCGCGTTGCACGCGCGCATCCAAACGCATTGCCATGTTGTCGCGCAGATAGTCAAAACCAAATTCGGAATTTGTGCCAAAGGTCACGTCGGCGCTGTAGGCTTCAACGCGATCTACCAAACGTAAATTGTGCTGATCTTCATGCGGGGATTCGCGCTCAAAATCTACGATGAAGGCTTTCTTGCCGTTTTCAGTCGCGGC
>JADLCG010000108.1 GCA_020847355.1 Anaerolineales bacterium
CCGATGATGCGCCAGCCTTCCAACCTCAGCCCTTTGACCAATTTCACCGCGTCTTTATGATACGACCAAGTTACAAAGTCCTCCGCGCCGAGCGCTGTTTTTTGAACCGCTTCCTGCTCCGGCGTGGGCGTGATTCCGCAGAGATAGGCATGGCTAAACCCGAACCCGTCTGCCGAGCGTAGAATCGAGCCGACATTCCAAGCCGAGCGGACGTTATCCGCCAGAACGACAAGGTGATCTTTTTGCGCCGAACGTTTCTTTTCGGCGCTCTCTTCGCCGATTTTTTTTGTCAACGCGAGTTCCGTTTCGCCTAAGCAGTGTGGGCAACGAATGCCAAAGCTGTGACCCTGCGCAATGGGGTAACGCAAGCCGCAGTTGGCGCAGATGCGGATTTCAAAAGTCAAATTAGCCATGCCGCAGATTATACCCATGATGCGGGCGTTCCTTTTCAAGTAAAATAGGGCGCTTATACATAAGGAAATAATGAAACGCTACGATCAACTTACCTTTACCCGTTTTTGGGCGCTTTTGTTGGTGCTTTTCTATCACGGCGCAGGCGGAATTTATTTAACCTATATCAATAAATTTCCGCTTTCGCCAATCTTGCATTCCGCGCCGACGGCGGTGAGTTATTTATATGCGCTCTCTGGTTTTGTGATGGCGCTGGTTTATTACCGCCCCGGGCAAACTTTTGAACTCGTCAAATATTGGACGGCGCGCGTGGTGCGTATCTATCCGTTGTATATTATTTCCTTCGCGCTGGTTTGTTATTACTACCTTGAAGCCTTGGCGCGGATTAAGCCGCAGAAAATTTTAGTCAATATTTTTGTGCTTCAAGCTTGGTCTCCGCGTTACGCGCAATCTTTCAATTACGCTTCGTGGTCTATGACGGTTGAATTTTTCTTTTACGCCGTTTTTCCGTTTTTTGTCTGGTGGGCGTATCGTCAGTCGGTGCGGCGCACGCTTTGGACTGCGCTGATTTTTTGGGTTGTCACGCAAACCGTCAATTTCGTTTTATGGATTGGGTACTTTCCGGCGCAAGAACTGACTTTGGTTTACAACCCAATTTTCCATTTGAGCACTTTCATCCTCGGCGTGGCGGGCGGCGTTTGGTTCGTGCAGGATGGTAAAAATCAAATCATTAATCCCAAAATAAATTTGGCGATTTTATTCGGCAGTCTTGCGCTGGTTGCCGCTTATACAATTTTGAGCGACGTGTATCCGCAATTGCCGCACAACTTACAGCCGATGTCCGGCTTGTTGACTCCATTCTTCGTCGTCTTTATTTCTGCCCTCGCGTTGGATCAAACTCGGCTGTCAAAGATTTTGAGTCACCGCTGGCTGGTGGCGCTGGGCGAAACCGCCTTTGCGTTATATATTTTGCATGTGCCGGTCATTTGGCTGTATGAAAGATTTTTGGAAAACTCAGGCGTTGCCGATCCGGTTTATATCAAGAACGTGACCTACCTGCCTTTGATGATAGGTGTTGGTCTCATCGCTAACTATTATATTGATCCGCCGCTTAGGAATTGGATGAAGAACTTGCTGGCGAAGATCAGCCTGCCGCTCCTGCTTCTGGACCTGGGCATTGCCGCCGCTTCGATTTTCATTTCCTTCAACTTACGCTTTGACGGGCGGGAATACTTGGCTTACCGTCCAATGGGCATTTTGATTTTTTGGTCCGGATTCTTTTTGCGCCCGATTCTTTCTTACTGCTTCAAAACTTTAAGCCCTGCGAGTCTCTACTTGCCGCTCGCTCAACTTGCCGGAAGGCTGGCGCTTTCAGTTGCTTGCGGCGGCGCTTTGGTTGCCGGCATCGTTTATGTTGGTTATCGTCTGGCTTGGTTCATCAACTTTCCGCGCAGTGTTTTCGTGGTTGATTTTCTGACGATCTTTCTATTATCCTTTTTGGCGCGCTACATCTTCCGCGCATTGAAAATTTATCAGCCTAGCTAGATTTTATTTGCGCCATGCCCTTTGTGGTATGCTTGGCGTTACTTCCAAATTATGAAAAATTTAATCCGTATTTCGGCTTTCCTCAAACCTTATAGTGGGCAGGTGGCTTTGACCTTGCTTACGCTTTTGGCGTTGACTGGTTTAAACCTTTGGGTGCCGCGCATCATTCAGGCTGTGGTGGATGATGGCTTGATGGCGAAAGATACGCCTTACCTCGTTCGCGCGGCGTTGATTCTTTTGGGCGTAGGCTTGCTCTCCGCCGCGCTGGGCGTTTGGAATCGCTATATCGCCGAATGGGTGGCGGCGCGTGTGGGCTACGATTTACGCAACCGCATGTACGATCACATTCAATATTTGCCGTTTGCTTATCACGATCACGCGCAATCTGGGCAATTGATTTCGCGCTGTATCGAAGACGTGCGCGCCATTGAGAAATTTGCCGGTTCTTCAGTTGCGGAACTTGTCCGCTTTGTATTTCTGAGCTTGGGCATTTTAGCGATGATGCTTTCGGTCAATCTGAAATTGGCGCTGATCGGGCTTTTGCCGATGATTCCGCTGATCTTGATGACCGCTAACTTTGGCACAAAGATCGGCAAATTGTTTTTCGACGTGGATCAAGCTGTGGGCGAAGTCTCTAACCGTTTGCAGGAGAATGTGACCGGCGTGCAGGTGGTGCGCGCTTTTGCGCGCGAAGATTACGAGATCGAACGCTTTGAGACGGCAAATAAAGACGTTTTCGTCAAATGGGTTTATGTAATTGACGAGTGGGCGAAAATTATGCCTACTTCCAACTGGTTCACAACGCTGGGGACGATCTTGATTTTATTTTTCGGCGGTCAAATGGTAATTGACGGCGTTTTGACGATTGGCACAGTCGTCGCTTTCAACGCTTATATTTTGATGATGGCAGAACCGGCGCAGGCGCTGACGGGCTTGGTGAATGACGGCGGGGAGGCGGCGGCGGGCGCTCAACGGGTGTTTGAAATCCTCGATACCGAACCGGCTATTCGGTCCGGAGCGGGGGCGGCGGCTTTAGCCGCGTTGAGCGGCGAAGTGGAATTCAAAAATATTTCGCTGAAATATCAAAATGAGCGAGTCGCGTCTTTGACGCAAATCAATCTGAAAGTGAAGCCTAATCAAATCGTAGCGCTGATCGGCTCCACCGGCTCTGGGAAAACCTCTTTGGTGAATTTGATTCCGCGTTTTTATGATGTGACCGACGGCGCGCTGTTGGTGGATGGAAAAGACGTGCGCGAGTTGGAGTTGACTTCGCTCCGTAAGCAGATCGGCATCGTTTTGCAAACTTCGCTTTTATTTTCCGACACGATTAAGGCAAATATCGCTTATGGCAAACCGGAAGCGACCGACGCCGAGATTTTTGCGGCGGCGCGCGCGGCGCAGGCGCATGAATTTATTATGGGTTTTACGCATGGCTATGAAACGGTTGTCGGCGAACGCGGCGTAACGCTTTCCGGCGGACAGCGCCAGCGCGTGGCGATTGCCCGGGCGTTGTTGATGAATCCGCGCATTTTGATTTTGGACGATTCGCTTTCGAGCGTGGATACGCAAACTGAGAAATTGATCCAAGCCGCGTTGGAGACTTTGATGGAAGGGCGCACAACCTTTATCATCGCGCATCGCTTGAGCACGGTGCGCCGCGCGGATTTGATTCTAGTGATGGACAAAGGTCAAATCGTCGAGCAAGGCAAGCATGAAGATTTGTTGGCGCGGAAAGGCTTATATAAAGAAATTCACGATCTGCAGTTGACGCAAAATGAGACTTTCGCGGATGAGGCGCAAAACTATGAAAAAATTCCGCTTGAAAAGCAAGCGCACGAGAATACGATCATGCACAGAAAATCCAATTCGAGTTGATGATGGCGACGAAGATCATTCCTCCCGCTTTTATTACAAAAGCCGAAGAAGTTTACGATAAAGGCTACGACCCTAAAGTGGCGCGCGGACTTTTGCGCTTCCTTAAGCCGTATTACGGCATGACGTTCGGCGCTTTGATCTTGATGATCATCGTCACCGCCGCCGCAGTTTCGGGTCCTTATTTTGTCAAGCTGGCGATTGATAACGGCATTACCGCTAAAAATCCAGTCGCTTTACGCAATATTATTTTGATCTATTTAGCGGTTTCTATCGTTCAATTAGGCTTCAATTACTGGCGCGTGCGGATCATGTCCCGCGTGGGACAGCATGTTCTCTATGATGTGCGTACCGCCATGTTCGCGCACTTACAAGAGCTTTCGCTGAGTTTTTATAATCGTTATAGCGTAGGGCGCGTGATCACGCGCGTACTCAACGACGTAGGCACTTTGCGCGAGTTTATCACCTGGGCAGTCTTGGCGATTGTGCGTAATTTGCTGGGGATTATCGGCGTGGCGCTCGCGATGCTGGCGTTAGATTTCAAATTATCGCTATTGACTTTTGCAGTCCTCCCAATCATGGTTTGGGCGACGCTTGCCTTTCGGAAAACTGCGCGTAAAAATTATCGTAAAGTCCGCGCCGCAATTTCGTGGGCAAACTCCGTCCTTGCGGAGAATGTCAACGGCGTGCGCGTGGTGCAAGCCTTTTCGCGGCAAAGTCATAATTACGAACATTTTAGCGGCTACATCAATCGCTACTTCTTTGAAACCAGATTAGACGCGGCTTGGGTTGCTTCTTTATTCACGCCCGTTGTGGATGTGCTTGGCGCGCTAGCGACGGCTTTGGTCGTTTACATTGGCGGCACAGCCGTGCTCGGCGAATCAATTTCCGCTGGCGTGCTGATCGCTTTCATTCTATACATTGACCGCTTCTTTGAGCCGATCCGCGATTTGAGCCGCCGTTTTGATACGCTTCAATCTACTATGGCGGGCGGAGAACGCATTCTCGAATTGCTGGATACGCCAATCGAAGTTCGGGATGCGGAAAATGCTATTGAAATGCAACCCATTCTCGGCGCGGTGAGTTTCGATAATGTCTCATTTCATTATTCAGACGACCCGACTTTAATCCTCGATCAAATTAATTTGGAAGCCAAACCCGGCGATGTGATCGCGTTGGTGGGCGAGACTGGCGCCGGCAAAACGACCATCGTCAAACTGCTCACGCGCTTCCATGACCCAACTGTAGGTTGCGTGCGCGTGGATGGCGTAGACCTGCGCACGGTGACTCAGCGCTCTTTGCGCCGGCAAATGGGCATGGTGCTTCAAGATTCGTTTTTATTCAACGGAAGCGTTAGAGATAATATTTTGTTTGGCAAATTGAACGCCACAGACGAGGAAGTGATTGCGGCGGCGCAAGCCGTAGGCGCGCATGAATTTATTAGCAATTTGAAAAACGGCTATGCTACTTCGGTGGAAGAAGGCGGCGTGACCTTGAGCGTGGGGCAACGCCAACTGATTTCTTTCGCGCGCGCCTTGCTGGCAAACCCGCGCATTTTGATCTTGGATGAAGCGACTTCTTCAGTGGATACGCAAACTGAGCATATCATTCAAGCGGCGCTGACCAAGCTGTTAGAGGGTCGCACTTCGTTTGTCATTGCCCACCGCCTTTCCACGATCACCACTGCGGATAAAATTGTCGTGATTGACGACGGAAAGATCATCGAGCAAGGGAAACATGCTGAACTGCTTGAACTCAAAGGCAGATATTACGAACTCTATAAAACCGGCTTTCAGGAGTGAACGAGATGGAAAATGAAAATCAGGTAAATCGCTATTTGTATAAATCCGCGTTGTTTTTGCGCGCCGGGCTTGCCGATGTGCAGAAAAAAGCGAGCGAGTTGTACCGCCTCGAAGAACTGGAAGATTATGCCAACATGACCGATTCGCCGCTTGACCATCTCAACGCCGCGATCAGCCCGTTGGTTGAGCAAGTCAACGATTTTTTGGATTACGCGCATACAGTTACCAATACAATGGAATTGAATCTTGAGGAAGTGGACGTTTACGCGCTGTTGGATAGCGTGATGAACATTGCGGATATTTTGGCGGAACGCAAGGGCGGCATTGAACTTGAAGAAGAACTTCCAGAAAATTTACCGAGCATTGAAGCCGACCCCATGCGGCTCTCGCAAGCATTGCTCAATTATTTGCATAACGCAATTAAGTTTACGGATAAAGGCGCGATCACTCTGCGCGTGATCCGGGAAGCGGATAAACTTGTCTTTGAAGTGGCGGATAGCGGCATTGGCATCGCTGAAGAGAATCAGGAAAAGGTCTTTGAGCCATTTGAGACAATTTTGGAAGATAAAACTGACCCGCGTTTAGGCTTTGGGCTAGGCTTGAAAATTGCCGAACATATTATAGATTTGCACGATGGCGAGACGTGGTTTGAGAGTCAATTTGGCAAGGGGAGTTCGTTCTTTTTCGCCGTGCCGTTGTAGATGGGGTTTTATTCTTCCCACACCGAATGGTACGCCCCAAGCGCTTCAAAATGCCTGACCAATTTCTCATAAAATGGATGATAGGTGATGGTGGCGCTATCGCCAATGACGATGAGTTTCTTTTTTGCGCGCGTGAGCGCCACATTCATGCGGCGCGTGTCGGCTAAAAAGCCAACTTCGCCTGTGCGGTTCGAGCGCACCAAACTCACGATCACGACTTCTTTCTCGCGTCCCTGAAAACCGTCCACGCTGTCTATTTCAACGTCCAGTTTTATTTTTTCGCGGAGCAATTTCACCTGCGCCGAATAGGGCGAGATGAGCGCAATTTGTTCCGGCGTAACGCCGCATTCGATCAATTCGTTCACTCGCTTAATTACCAACTCCGCTTCATGCAAATTGAAGCGGCTATCTCCATCGGGTTCTTTTTCTTCGTCGTAGCTTGCGCCAGCCGTGTCAATGAAGTGAACGGGAGTCTCAGTCAGCGGGGAGGCTGTGATTTGCGGCTGATCAGCCAAACGCGCGGCGCGTACCGTTTCATCCGCTTGTAAATCTCCGTTGTAAAAAACATCCGCAGAAAAAGACATGATCGCCTGGTGCATTCGATATTGCACGTTCAACATTTTGCTTGGATAATGCCGGTTGAGCAAGCGTTCCATCAAGCTGAGGTTGAGTCCGCCGCGCGCCGCTTCAGACGAGATTACGGTGGGCGGCAGTTGACAAGGATCGCCGGCGAGAACGATACGCTTGGCGTAACGGATTGGAATCCAAGCGGCTGGCTCGGTCATCTGACTCGCTTCGTCGAGAATGCACCAATCGAAAATTTTGTTTTCAAATCTTTCGGCGTCTATGCCGGTGGCGGTGACGCAAACTACGCGGGCGCTATTCAAAAGCATAGCGCTGATTTGATCTTCAATGTTGCGCGCTTCGCGCAACATCTCTTTCGCTTCTTGACGCATGGCTTGTTTGGCGCCGGGTTCGGGTTTTGCGCGCGTAAATTTTTGGGCTTGATTGAGCAAAGCGTAAGCGTCGCGAGTGAGTCGCTCGGCAGTTTTCACATCCGGATGATTTTCAACCAATGCGTCGAGCGTATGCTCGCGCAAGGCGGGCGTGATTCTGGCGGGATGTCCGAGGCGGATGGCGTTTTCGCCGGCTGAAATTAAGCGTTCTAGTAAATAGTCAACTGCCAGGTTGCTCCCGGCAACTGCCAGCACGCTTTGTCCTTTGCGCGTAATTTGTTGAATCAATTCGACCAGCGTGGTGGTTTTTCCCGTCCCGGGCGGGCCGTGAATGATAGCGACATCTTCGGCGCTTAATGCAAATTCAACTGCGCCGATTTGCGATTGATTTAGATTTTTATTGAATGCTTGTAGCGCTTCGGCTTTTTCAAAAAGCGGGTTGACTGAGCCGATCAAGACATCCCGCAATACTTCTAAGCGCGATGAACTCGCGCCCCGCGCCGCTTCTAGCGCTTGCTTCTGCCGAAAGCGCGCAATCTCATCTGGAGCGCGGTCTAAACGAAACGTAGGCTTATCTGATTCAGTTTCGACAAATTGATTGAGCGCGATTTGAAGCGCGTCTCTGCGGATTGCGCTGACGATTCCGCGCCACGCATTTTCAGCGCGCCCCTCTTCCGCTAAAATGACCGGACTGCCCACCCCGAGCCGCGTCCACGGAAGCGGCAGAGTCTCGTTGCGTTTGCCAAGCCCTAAGAGGAAGTGTCCGCCCAAGCCGTAGCCTTGTTCGCGAATCACAAGTTGCGAAATGCTATGCCCGGTCGCTTCCGCTTCGCGCGCGGAGAGTTTCGTCTGTTCGCGCAAAGCCTCTTGTTTTTCGGCATCCGCTTCGAGGTCGAGGAGTAGCGCTAAATTTCCAAAATATTCTGTCGGCAAAATCTTCATGGCGGGTTATTGTATCATTGCGAGTTATGTATAATCGCGGGATGTTCTCGCCTAAAAAACTTTTCGCATATTTGCTTTTGACCAGCCTTACGGCTTGCGCCTCTTTGCCTACGCCGACGGAGGTTGCGCCAACTGCGGCAGTGACCAACGCCCGCGCCAGCGCCACGCCCACCAAAACGCCTGCGCCAACCGCCACGCTGACGGCGCAACAAGCCTTGCAACCTTTTACGATTGACGGCTTGCGCGAACATGAATTTCAAAGCGGAGATATTTTCATCAACGCCACGCTGTTGGATACGGAGATATTTACGCGCTATGCGATTTCGTATCCCAGCGACGGCTTGACGATTACCGGAATACTGCAAATTCCTAAAACGGGTCACGCGCCATATCCGGTGATCGTGATGAATCACGGCTTTTTTTCGCGCTATATTTATCATTCTGGCGATGGCACAGACCGCGCCGCTGAATTTTTGAATCGGCGCGGGTATTTGACGATTGCTTCGGATTATCGCACCTGGGGGAATTCCGGCACGAGCGAGAGTCTGTTTTATTCCGGGTTGGCGATTGACGTAATCAATTTGCTGAACGCCTTGCCTTCTCTGCCAGCGGCGGATGTGAGTCGTATAGGCATGTGGGGGCATAGCATGGGCGGTGGCGTGACTTTGAAAGTCCTGACGCTTGATGCGCGCGTCAAGGCGGCGGTTTTATATTCGACAGTCAGCGGGGATTTTGATGACATTATCCAGCGTTGGGGCACGGGTTGCTTAGGCGACGTGCTGGAAGGCGAGGCGCGTCTGGATTGCAATTCTTCGGATGTTGTGCCGCCCTTGCTCCCGCAGAGTCTGCTGGACGCCTATTTCGCCGCCTCGGCAGACGCTAAAAAACTTGAAGCGGTTTCGCCTATTTATCACTTGAATTACGTGACCGCGCCTGTGCAAATCAATTACGGCACGGAGGACGGCAAAGTCTCTTCTGGCACGCCGCCGGAATGGTCGAAAAAATTATATAAAGCCTTTCTGGAGGCGGATAAAGAAGCCTATTTGATTGGCGTGCAAGGCGAAGAACATTCTTTTAAATATGACGAATGGTTTCACTTCATGGAGCGTTCCGCCCAATTTTTTGATCAACACGTCAAGTGAAATCCTTGACCTTCGGACAGGAGTTCGGACATTTGAAGAAGCCTCGAAAGAAAGTAGACTTAGTTTGCAAACACAAACCCACTCCCAACGAGGCTTCCATGGAAAAGTTTACCATTTTAGAATTTATGCAG
>JADLCG010000109.1 GCA_020847355.1 Anaerolineales bacterium
GTATCGCGGGCTTCAACTTCATATTTCTCGATATGCACTGAAGTGAAGCGGTCTTCCTGCACTAATCTTTCAGAGAGCAAGATCGCGTCTTCAAAGTTGCCGCCTTCCCATGAGAGGAAAGCCACGACTACATTTTGACCCAGCGCCAACTTGCCGGCATCCGTAGAAGATGAATCGGCGATGATATCGCCCTTCTTGATCATTTGTCCTTTGACTACGGACGGGCGTTGATCAATGCACGTGCTTTGATTGGAACGTTGATATTTCCGCAATTGATAAACGCGGTTGCCGCTACGCTTCTCTTTGACGGTGATAGTTGATCCGGTTACCGAGACGACTTCGCCATCCGCTTCAGCTAAAACAACCTGCCCTGAATCTAATGCGGCATGACCTTCCATTCCGGTTGAGACGAGCGGTTCTTCCGGGCGAACTAAAGGCACGGCTTGCGCCATCATGTTCGAGCCCATCAAGGCGCGGTTAGCGTCGTCATGTTCCAAGAATGGGATGAGCGCGGCGCTGATCCCCACCACTTGATGCGGAGCGACGTCCATATAATCAATCGTATCCGGGTTGGAGAAGATAAAGCCGGAATGGTAACGGCAGGAAATTCTCTCGCGGGTGAATTCTTTCTTTTCGGTAAGCACGGCATTCGCCTGCGCGATCGTATATTTATCTTCCGCGTCGGCGGAGAGATAATCAATCGTCTCAGAGACGAAAGGCACAATGGCTATATCCGCTCCAGTTTTGGCGAGTCTTTTCGCGGTCTTTGAATCAATCTCAGTTCCAGCCTTGAATAAGAGTTCTTCAGACTTGGGGTCGTACACGTCTTCGCGTAAAGTGCGTCCTTCCAAGCGTTCATCGTCCGCTGGGAGGGTTTTGTAAACTTTTCGATATGGGGTTTCAATAAAACCGTATTCGTTGACGCGCGCGAAGGAGGCTAAACGACCGATCAAACCAATGTTTGGACCTTCAGGCGTTTCGATTGGGCAGATGCGTCCATAGTGGGAGTGATGCACATCGCGGACATCGAAGCCGGCGCGTTCGCGGCGCAGACCGCCAGGTCCCAAAGCGGAGAGCGTGCGTTTGTGACGTAGTTCGGTCAACGGGTTGGTTTGATCCATAAACTGCGAGAGTTGTGAAGAACCGAAGAATTCGCGCAAAGCCGCAACGACGGGGCGAATGTTGACTAAAGATACCGGCGAGAGTTGCTCTTGATCGCGGATGGACATGCGTTCTTTAATCACGCGCTCCATGCGGCGGAGACCAATGCGTAGTTTATTTTGGATCAACTCACCCACTGTTTTGACGCGGCGATTGCCGAGATGATCAATATCATCCGGCTTCTCAGTCCCGTTATTGATTTGAATCATGCGGCGAATCAAACGAATCACATCGTTCTTAGCGATTGTGCGATGCGGGATCGGGATGTTCAAATCTAACTTTTGATTCAATTTATAGCGACCGACGCGCTCCAAATCATAATGGCGTTGGTCAAATAGTTGTTCTTCCAAGAACTGGCGGGCGTTATCCAGCGTAGCCGGATCGCCTGGGCGCATTTTCTTGAAGAATTCGATCAAAGCGGCTTCGGCGATAGTTTGGTGCGATAAATCCCAATCCGGTTCTTGCTTTAAGGTAGAAGCGATGAACAAGCGGTCTGGATTGTTATCTACATCCTTAAAGATGGAGAGGATTTCTTCATCGCTACCGGTTTTGATTGGAGAATCTTTCAGCCCATCGCTGATGGCGGCAAGCGCGCGCAAAAATACCGTGATCGGAACGGTGCGCTTGCGATTAAATTTCAAAATGATGTAATCCGATTTGCGCGTTTCAAATTCCATCCACGCGCCGCGATCCGGAATCAACTTCGCCATGGCTAACGGGCGACCTGTGGCGCGGTCAGACGGGGCTTCAAAGTAAACGCCCGGAGAACGGATTAATTGAGAAACGACAACGCGCTCAGTGCCGTTGACGATGAAGGTGCCTTTATCCGTCATCTCTGGGAAATCGCCCAAGAAGATGTCTTGCTTGATCGGCTCGGGCACATCGGGACCCGCCAACAAAACTGAAACATACAATGGGCTGGCGTAGGTTAGATCGCGCTCGACGCATTCCTCAATAGTATGCTTGGGTTCGCCAAACCAATATTTCAGCCCCCACTGTTGCGATTCGGGACCGCGGCTTGGGAAAAATAATTTCATCCCCTTGTTGTAAGACTCAATCGGCGAAACCTCATGGAAGAGGTCGCCTAAGCCTTCTCTTTTTAATCGTTCAAAAGAATCAAGTTGGATTTCAATTAAGTTGGGTAGGTCTAAATTAACTGGGATACGCGCGTAACTCTTACGGGGCAAAGAAGATGCCATTCTTCTCTCCTGACTCAATATGGCTTTGAATAACAGTTTATCTGTCCTAATAGACAGCGACCTAACATTATATCTATACGACTAAAAAAAGTCAAGACAAGTTACGAATTTAGTATTTGGTGAAAGTAATTTCTTGACAAGCGTTATAAGTACGTGTAAAATCACGGACGCTTAACCAAGAAATACTCTAGCCGAGATAGCTCAGTTGGTAGAGCACGCGACTGAAAATCGCGGTGTCCCCAGTTCGATCCTGGGTCTCGGCACTCTTCACCACAAAAAAAAGGTGTAAGAAACGCGGGCGTAGTTCAGTGGTAGAACGTCTCCTTGCCAAGGAGAAGGTCGTGAGTTCGAGTCTCATCGCCCGCTCAACAAACAGGGATTGCAGATTGACGAAAGTTCCAGTTTGCAATCCCTATTGTTTTGAAATACGCATTGGCGTCGTGGCCAAGTGGTAAGGCGAGGGTCTGCAAAACCCTTATTCACGGGTTCGAATCCCGTCGACGCCTCTAATCTAAAAACTCACCCATAACGGGTGAGTTTTTATTTATCCAAATTATTTACTCAGCTTACGCGCTTTATTCATACCGCAACATCTATATTGCCCGATACTGTAAGATAAATCTTGCAGTATTTACTTAACGCGCAAGAAACGGCGCTTCCCCACTTGTAAAACTCCGGGATGTGGAAAAGGAATATCGCCGCGTTCTAACGTTTCGCCATCTAAACGCACGCCTTTTTGATCAAACAAGCGACGGGCTTCGCCTTTACTGGCGGAGAGTTTTGCGTCCAGGATCACATCCAACACTGTTTGCCCAGCTTTCAAAGCATATTCAGGGATGTCATCCGGCGTTTCTTTTTTCTGAAAAGTCTTGATGAAGTTCTCCTGCGCCGCTTCAGCTTGCGCATCGTCGTAGAAAATGCCGGTGATTTCAAACGCCATCTGCATCTTGGCGTCGCGCGGGTGTAAAGCGCCAGAAGCGACAGAACTCTCCAAGGTCTCGATCTGGCTCGGGGTCCAGCGCGAAGCGAGGCGCAAATAAACGCCCACAGCCGAATCCGGCACAGACATCAACTTCCCAAACATATCATTCGCGCCGGTATTGATCGGCACGATATTGCCGGTGGATTTTGACATGCGTTGAACGCCATCGGTGCCGGGCAAAATGGCGGTGACAATGCCCACCAAAGGTTTTTGACCTAAAGCTTCCTGCAATTTTCTGCCAGCGACAATGATATTGAATAACTGATCCGAGCCGCCGACTTGCACGTCAGTTTCCATGGCTACGGCGTCGTAGCCTTGCATAAGCGCGTAAAAAGTTTCGTGCAGATAGATCGGTTCGCTTTTATCCAGCCGTTTTGAAAAATTTTCGCGGGCTAAAAATTGTTGAATGGTGAAGTTTTGACCGAGGCGAATCAAATCCAATAAAGTTAATTTTGAAAGCCATTCGCCGTTATAACGGATAATAGTTTTCTCGCGGTCGAGGACGCGAAAAGCCTGATCGGTGTAGGTGCGCGCGTTTTCAGCGACCTGCTCTTCGGTGAGGATGGGGCGGGCTTTATTTTTATCCGAAGGATCGCCGACCAACGCCGTGTAACTCCCAATCAAGAAAGTGACCTGATGTCCTAAATCCTGAAATTGGCGAAGTTTGCGCATCGAGATCGTATGTCCAAGATGCAAATCCGTTGAGGTGGGATCGTACCCGCAATATACATTTAACGGGCGTCCGGTTTTCTCAGAGAGAACTAAACGCTCGCGCAGTTCTGCCGCCATAGCTTTCTTTAGTTCTTCGTCGCCATATTCAGCGCCTTGCATCAATAATTCAACTTGTTCTTCGATGTTCATGGACATCCTCCAAATAAAAACTGACAAATAAAAACGCGCCCGCGATGAGGGCGCGTTCTATAGCACACCACCGCCAAATGTTATGGATTGGCGTAATAATAGTAGCGAACAAAGCAATGGATTGCAAACATGCGGTTATTATACAACAAGAAATTTATTGCGCCAAATTAAAGGTAAAACTCCAGGGACCTTTCACGGTAAAAAATTCGTCGCTGTAAACCAGTTCTTCGGCTTGTTGTTGAGTCATCTCTGGCGGGTAGTTAACAATGCTCATTTTTTCCACGCCGTCCACTGCGGCGCAATCCAGCGTAATGCCAATGCCGCGCTCTAATAAAGCTTGTTGAATTTTCGGCATATAGACTGAGCAGTACTCCCCTTCCCGCGGAACGGCGCCAAAAGAATCAATGGTGATAGTCGCGTTGGTTAGGTCCGCATCCGGCGGGACGACAAAAGTCAACGTATCGCATCTCTGCCCGGGCTGTCCGTTTGCCGCGTCCTGAATGCTAATCAAAGTTGTTCCGTAAATATCTAAAACCACGCCGGCATAACTTAAATTTGCCGCGTAAATTGACCAATCCGAAGCGTCGGGCAAGGTGTAACACACGTCCGCATTGACGTTCTTACCGTCCATCCAAGCGCGATCAATCTTCACGACAAAGCCATTGGAAGTTTGGTTAGGCGCTTGAATATCCGCTTGCGCAGTTGGATAAGAGGCTGGGTCAATAAAGGCAGTCGGCGCGACGTCAAAAAACTCCGGCAAAATGGGCGGCGTGGGCTTCGCCGGCTGGCAAGCCGCCAGCGTCAAACTAAGGATGAAAAAAAGAGTTATGCGCTTCATGTGAGATTTTCTCCTTTGGGACACATTTTCTATTTGGATAAAGTGGCGCTTCACGCGCCGCTGAAAGCTGGACAGTCCAATTGAGTTAATCCAACTCCCGGCATTTTCTGCAACGAATCCTCAACCAGCTATGCGCGTCACTTTAGAGAAGTGGCAGTATAATCTTGCAATTGCGGAGACCTTATGCACGAACTCGTGCTTGTGCTAAATGCAAACTTTGAGCCAATTCATGTCTGCTCAACGCGCAGAGCAATCGGTTTAATCCTCTCAGGCAAAGCCGGAATGGTCGCCAATGGACGCGGACACATTCGTACCGTCTCGCAACTCCTGCCGCGACCGTCAGTCATCCGACTTGCGCTTCAAATCCATAAGCCGCGCCTGCGCGTCAAGTTATCGCGTCGTGAAATTTTTCGCCGCGACAATTATACCTGTCAGTATTGCGGGAAACGCGAAGGAAACTTAACGCTCGATCACGTTATACCGCGTCACTTGGGCGGGCAACAGACCTGGACCAACGTGGTGACAGCTTGCGCCGCTTGTAATCATCGCAAAGGGGGCGGAAAGGTGGAAGAAGTTCACATGCGTTTGTTACACATTCCCAAAGAGCCGCCCGCCAACGCTGTGTACATCTTCGGCAGACATCTCAACGATAATTTAGAATGGGAGCCTTATATTACCGGTTGGTAATCGTCAATCAGCGCGTCCCCATCAGGGCGGTCAGGATATACGGCGTGGCATAGGCTTCAATGACGGCGGCGAGCGCCATCAAAGGGACAATCACGCCGATAAATAATTTACACCACTCGGCAAAGACCTGCACTGTAGTTTCGCCAAAAGACCTCCCAACCTGCGGGGTGACGAAAGAAGCGCCGCAATATAATACTGCCGCACAACCGATCAAGAAGGCTGGCAATTCAAAAATTCCATGCGGCAGAACGCCGCCGAGGAACAACTTCCACGCGGGCAAACCCAAGACCTGCGCCGCGCCAAACAGCCCGCCGATGAGCGAGATATTTAACATATAAGCCATCACGCCCAAGACGCTCAACGAAACCATCCCAACCAAAAAAATGACGACCATCGCGCGCGTATTATTCATAAATAAGTACGGGGCATTCACCCGCTCACGGATGGCGCGCAGATCGGGCGTGGCGAGTAGATCCGCCGTAATTTTTTCCACTTCTGCTGGCGAAGCGGTATCGAGCAGTTTTGGACCGTTGAGCGCCACCCAGCTATACGTCGCTAAAATCGTGAGCGCGCCAACGCCGATCAAAACGAGCGCCGAGGGAAAAATCTTCCTCAGCGCAGCGCCCACTGAGATACGATACCATTCGCCAATTGAATTCGCGCCGCCGCGGAAGTTCTGCCAAAAGGTTCGCCACATCCAGCGGAGGTTGAGCGCGTCAATCTCTCTGCCCAGCAAATACTCGCGTTGAAAATGAGCCAAGCCCAAGCGGATTAAAAGCAACGCCGTAATCACCACGCCGAGAATCGCCCACCAGAGGATGTATTCATTGCCCCAAAACAGCAAACTGGCTTCCCCTTCCAGCAAGATGGCGGTTGGAATAACGATAAACGAAGCCAATAAGTTGGCGGCTTTCACCGAAGTGGATTGCACCGAAATCACAATCGCCGCGCTGACCATCAAAAAAGCGTGCGCGCTCGTCAGCAAAACCAACTGAAAGAAAACCAACGGAGTCGGCAGGGTTAGGTCTTGGCGAATGACCAACAACAGGTAAATGCCAAACGAAAGATAACTTGCCACGAGCGGCGTAGCCACGCCCACCAGCAATTTACCGAAATAAATTTGCCAATCGGCGAGCGGAGAGTTCAAAATGGGTTCAATTGTGCCGCGTTCCTTCTCCCCCACAAAAGATTCCAGCGCCACCACCAAAGAAACAGTGATCGGAAAAAAGCCAATGATCAAAAGCGAAAATGGCACAAGGCGATCTATGATCAAATCGCCGCCATATTGACTGATAAATTTCACCGAACGTCTGGCAAACTCATTCGCCAACAGCGGAAAGCAAAGGACTAAAATTGTCATCGGCGCAATCACGCGCCAATCGCGGAATTGATCTTTCAACTCGCGCCCCGCAACCACAAAGACCGGCTTAAGGCTAGTGAACATTGGCGTACCCTTTCGCTTCCGTCATTACCTTTAGATAAACCTGCTCCAGCGAACGCGGCTCTTCTTGAAACGCCATCAGCGGCGCGGATTGTTGCGTCAATCTATCTACAATAATTGGATTCATGTTCTGCGGCTCCGCCACGCGGATCTTCAAACTGCTTGCCGCGCGAGAGATCAACTCCACGCCTTGCGGAAGTTCCAACCCGCTCGAATCCCATTCCCGCGCAAATAAAATTTCATATTGCGGCGCGCCCAAAACGTCTTGTTTCAATTCCTGCAAAGTGCCACTGCGCAGGATTTTGCCGCGAAAGATAATGGCAATTTGATCCGCCAAGGCTTCCACTTCCGTTAAGTTATGCGAGCAAAGCGCCAGCGTGCGCTTGGAGGATTTCAAGCGTTCAATTTCATCGCGCACCAAACGCGCAGATTCTGGGTCCATCGCCGAGGTGGGTTCATCCAACAGCAACACGCCCGGGTCGTGAATCATGGCGCGCGCCAAAGCCAATTTTTGGCGCATCCCTTTGGAGTATTCGCCAATCCGCCGATGCGCCGCTTCCGCCAAGCCAAAATATTCCAGCAATTGATTGCGCCGCGTTTTTCTTTGAGTAGAATTCAATCCATAAACTTGCCCAAAAAAATCTAGATATTCATGGGCGCTCATCCGCATATATAGATCATGCTGTTCGGTCAGCACGCCAATCGAAGCGCGCACATCCCGCCCGTTTTTGGTCACGTCATATCCGGCGACGCGCGCCGAACCGCGCGTGGGCGTTAACAAAGCCGTCAGCATCCGAATAGTGGTCGTCTTGCCGGCGCCGTTTTGACCGAGCAAAGCTAAAATTTGCCCAGCCTGCACCGAGAGATTCAAACCGTCCACTGCCCAAAAATCATGAAATTGTTTGCTTAAGTCGTGTGTTTCAATCATTTTGCACCTTCTTTTGAGAGAAGCCTATTGTATTCCCCAACTTACCCGCATCCCCTCACAGAGACCTTACAGATTTGCGGCGTAAAAAGAAAGCGAAGCCCGCGCCCAGCGCCAAAAGCGCCATGCCAACTTGATTAATATTCACGCCCTGAATTAGAGCCACGTCCAAACGCAAAAATTCCAAGCCAAAACGAATCAGCGCCGCGTTGAAAAGGTAGATCAAAAATAGATCGCCCGTTTTCAACTTTTGGGCAAAGCGCGCATTGACCCACAACAGCAAAGCCAGATTGACCAAATTGAGAAGCGCCGCATAAGCGAAGAGCGGATGATAAAAATCAACCGCCTCATACCCGCCGAGACGATGGTTCGGCGCGATGAACATTTTCCACGCTACGGAAGTTGGCAAACCAAACAGTTCTTGATTGAAATAATTGCCCAGCCTGCCAAGCGCCTGCCCCAAGGCAATTGAGGGAGCTAACAGATCGGCGAGTTCCGCAAAGTTATAGCCATAAATTCGGCAGAAGAGCGCCAAGGCGATGCACCCGCCAAGTAATGCGCCGGGGAAACCCAAGCCTCCTACCCAAATGGCGAGCAAATCCAACGGGTGGGTTAAATAATGCTGGGTGGTCAGACCAAGCTGAAGCGCGGAAAGAGACGGCGTAAACACATGCCACAACCGCGCAAAAATCGTCCCCCAAACCAGCGTGGGCAAGATCAAATCCAAAATAATTTCAGGATCATACCCGCGGCGCTTGGCGCGGAAAATCGCTAATGCCGCGCCCGCCGTCACGCCGAGCATGATCAACAAGCCGTTCCAGCGAAATATCAGCGGACCGAGCGAAACGCCTTCCATAGATTATTGCTTTTGCTTCATCCGCGCATGACCTTGCGCGCGCACATGGAAGATGCGTTGAAAGGCGGTGAAGTTGCCCAAAACGGCGATAATGCAAACCGCCCAAAAAGGTTGATTGAAAATTAACAGGGGAATTAAAACAATGTATCTTTCAGCGCGGGTGAGTATGCCCACTTTAGCGGTAAAGCCCAAGCCTTCTGCGCGGGCTTTGACATAAGAGACCAAGACTGAGCCTGCCGTCGCTAAAAAAGTAATTGCCGCGCCAAGATAATTTTGTTGCGTCAAAAAATAATAGAGCAAGCCGCCAAAGGTGATGAATTCCGCATAGCGATCGCTGACCGAATCGACAAACGCGCCGAAATCGCTGGGTTCGCCGCGCAAGCGCGCCATCGTCCCGTCAAAGACATCTACAATTACGGAAAGAAAGAGACACACGCCGCCCCAGAACATCTCCCCTTGCGCGAGGAGATAGGCGGCAAAAGCCGTGCCGACCAAACCAAGCAAGGTGATGGTATTAGGCGTTAAGCCGGTTCGATTTAAAAACATGCCGATCGGATCGAGAATTCCCTTGAAAATTTTGCGTAATTTGTCAGAAAATGTAGTTTCCTGCTTAGGCGATTGATTCACTTAGATCATTATCCTTTTAATTAGAGTCGTCCGCTTCAAATGCATCTTCGGGTCCGACCAAGACATCGCGTTCTTTGCCGCCGCCTAAGGATGGACCTACGACGTTCATCTCTTCCAATTGATCGAGCAAACGCGCGGCGCGTGGATAGCCGATTCTCAATCGGCGTTGTAATAATGAAGCGGAAGCGCGTTGGCTACTGCGGACAATTGAAACGGCTTGTTCAATCAAACCGTCATCGCCGCCGCCTTCAGATTCGTCCGGTTCGCGCAGAAGTTGTTCCCAGGGCGGGGTTTCTTCCGGCTTATCGGCGGTCTTTTGCCAATGCGCCACGATCCGCTCTACTTCTGCATCGGTGATCATTGCGCCTTGGGCGCGAATTGGGTTGCCAATTTCCGGGTTGAGGAAGAGCATATCGCCTTTGCCAAGCAAGGATTCTGCGCCGGTTGAATCTAAAATCACGCGGCTATCCACGCCGGAAGCGACGGCAAACGCAACGCGCGCCGGGAAGTTGGCTTTGATCAAACCGGTGACCACATCCGTAGATGGGCGCTGGGTAGCGACAATTAGATGAATGCCCGTAGCGCGCGCCATCTGCGCCAAGCGGACTAAGTTATGCTCCGTCTGGTCTGGAGCGGACATCATCAAATCTGCCAGTTCGTCCACCATGACGACAATGCGCGGCAGTGGCTTGCCTTCAGCTTTGCGCGAAATTTTGCGGTTGTAGGTGTCTAAATCGCGGGCGTGCGCGGATTCAAGCAGGCGGTAACGGTGTTCCATTTCCGTCACGACCCAGCGCAACACGCCGAGGATTCTTTGCAAGTTCGTTTCTACTTTGCCGTATAAGTGCGGCAAGCCGTTGAAGCGAATCAACTCAACCATTTTCGCGTCAATCATCACGAGGCGCAGATCTTCAGGCGTATTATTCATTGCCAAACATGCGGCAATAGACGTGATGCAGACTGATTTACCAGAGCCGGTTGCGCCGGCGATGAGCATGTGCGGCATACGCGCCAAATCCGCAACGACCGCGTGACCGGAAACATCTCTTCCCAGCCCCAGCGCCAAAGGCACGCCTAATTTATAAAACGCTTCGGATTCTAAAATTGCGCGCATTCGCACCACCGCGCTTTGCGTGTTGGGGACTTCAATGCCGACATACGGTTTGCCCGGAACTGGCGCTTCGATGCGTAAGCGTTGCGCGGAAAGCGCCAAAGCGATATCTTTCTCCAATGCGGCAATTTGCGCCACGCGGACTTTCATTAGATGCGCTTCTTCTTCATCCGTAGCGCCGGGCTTTTTGATGAAGCCGGGTTGTACGGCAAATTGCGTAACCGCCGGACCCACGCGATAGCCAATGACTGTGGCAGGAATGCCAAACTCAGCGAGCGTTTTCATAATCAAGCCGGCAGTTTGGTTGATCGTCCGTTCGTCAGCGCGGACGGCTGTTTCCGTCATCAAGATATTGAGCGGCGGCAAATCTTCGGCGCGCGGCAAAGGCTTGACCGCCTTTTCCGGTTTTTTATCTGAAGCTTTAAGCGCCGTGCGAAATTCGGGCGGTAAGGGTTGCGGCTTTTTCTTAGGCGCGATTGTTTTATTGGCTGGGGTTTCGGTCTCTTCCACAGTTTGCGGCGTAGGCGTAGCCACTACGATCACTGGCGCTTCGCCGGCAAAATGCAAAAGCCAGGCTTCCAGCCGTGACCACAAGCCAAAGCCGGTCATCACTGCCAGCGCCCAAAGGCTGAACAAAACCAGCGAACCCCAAAAAACTCCGATACGCCAAGCCAAGGTGACTAAGCCCCAGCCGAGCCTGCCGCCGCCCAAGCCGGACTCTGCGTCAAAGAGATTATTGCCAGTTAGTAAAGCGAACAAGCCCAAAGTTAGGAGAGCGGCGAGTTCAATTCCAATCACGCGGCTCCAGCGAATTTCCGGCGCGTCGCGTCGTAATAGATAAAATCCAAAATAGGCAATGCCAAAAATAACCAACACGCTCCCCCAGCCAAACCAAACCGAAAGCAGGTCGGCGAACAGGGCAAGCAGAGATTGATCGTGAGAAATCCCCAGCGCGGCAAAAAATAGAATGCACGCCAAAGCCAATAAACTTACGCCAATGGCGTCGCGAATGTAAGAGCCAAAGCGCGCGGTGAGGCGCGCTAATTTCGTCAGCCAATCGTTTGCCGCTTCGGCTTGAATTTGTTCTTGCTTAAACCTTCGAGGCGCAGGGGTTTGGGGCATGTTTATCCTTCGAGTTTCATGCTCAAGCCTAAGCGCTGTTGACTAGGCTCCACATGCAAAACGCGGACGTTGACGCGCGCGCCAACTGTGAGAATATCACTCAGGTTTTTTCCTTCAGCCTGCGGAATTTCAGAGGAATGAATCAAGCCTTCGACGTTTGCGTCTAATTTGGCAAACGCGCCAAAGTTCAAAATGCTGGTGATGGTGGCGGGTAAAATACTGCCTGCCGGAAAAACCTGCGCCGCATTGCTCCACGGATTCGGTTGCAGTTGTTTCAAGCTTAACGCTACGCGGCAACGCGCCGGAGCAAGCTCCAAAATTTTAACCATAACGCGATCGTTCACTTTCACGACTTGACTAGGATGCGAAACCCGCCCCCAAGAAAGTTCAGAGATATGGATCAAACCTTCCACGCCGCCTAAATCTACGAATACGCCAAAATCAGTCAGGTTTGTGACCGTGCCTTCCACACACTGCCCCGCCGCCAGCGAATCAAATAATTGGGCGCGCATTCCAGATTCGGCTTGCGCCGCGCGCTCTGAAAAAACCACGCGGCTTTCCGCTTCGACGCATTCAATCACTTTGACGCGCAAAGTTTTTGCCACGTATCCTTCTGCGTTGATTTCTTTCAGCGCGTTTTCCGGGGTTCCGGTTAGATCAATCAAATGGGAGAACGGCACAAAGCCGGCAACCCCTTCGCCTTCCGCCAACAACCCGCCGCGATTCCAACCGGTTATGAGGACTTCGATAATTTGATCGCGATTGTATAAATCTCGCGCATGATTCCAATCTACGGCTGGCTTTTCAGCGGATGAGGGCGGCGCTTCTTGCTTAACTTTTAGCTTGGTTTCGCCAACTGCGGCAGGTTTCACGCCCGCATATTTTGACTCTTCAGCCAGAACGGAAGCCCACCACTCCTCGCTGGTTGAATGTGTTGAATTTGAATGAGTCGCCTTTTCGTTCATCACGTTATGATCCTTCGGTTTCGCTTCAGATGTTTTCAAACCGGCGCTTTAATTTTCGCCGGCTTCCATTTCCATTTCAAGAATCGCTTTCGCCACCGCTTCAATCGCTACGCGCTGTTTGCGATATAAATCCGCTTCAGACATCGCCAAGCGCGAGGCAACATCGCGGACTTTGCGCCCTTCGATGAATTTCATCTCTAGGATGTTGTATAAAATCCATTCAGTGGTGAATTTGCGCTCGCCTTTGGGTTTAACTTGATCCACGGCTTTTCTCAATAAAGTTCGTAAGGCGTTGGAGTGATTCCCCTCTGCATCCTGCGCGGCTAACTCGCGGACAATTTGAAGCTTCATCAGCGGGTTATTGGTCAGTTTGGGTCCGCCCCAATAATGCGTGAGCGCATCGCGCACCCAATTGAATAGGTCGGCTTCTTCGAGGGTTGGCTCTACCAAGAGGCTGGCGCGGGTATCGTAACGCGAAGCGGCGCGCA